>JBDLVO010000293.1:0-4870 GCA_039804805.1 Pseudomonadota bacterium | reverse complement strand
AACGACGGTCGGCTGCGGCGCAGTCGTCCCCAGAGTTTCGGTGGTTCCTGCCACCAACGTGTTCCCGGGACTCGTGCCCGGGTTGGGGGTCTTCGGATCCCTACGTCTCCTAGACGTGAAGCCTCCCTGTTTGACTTGACCCCCGGGTTCGTCCCGGGGGTTTTTTTCTGCACCGGTCGTCTTCGCGACCGGCCGGTGGTGCCGTGGGAACGAGAGGGGCTCAGCTGCTCTTGAACGAGCGGGTCAGCATTTCCTGCAACTGGCGGCCGTTGACCGGCTTGTGCAGGATCGGCATGCCTTCCGAGGCGGCCAGACGCAGCCGCTCCACCGTCACGGTGGTGTCGCCGGTGACCACTACCCCGGGAATGTCGGGACCGAAGGCCTCGCGCACCCGCTCGATCGCCTCGGTGCCGGTCTGGCCGTCGCGCAGGCGGAAATCGGCCAGGATGAAGCCGGGCGGCAATGGAGTCGCGGTCAGCATCTGTAGCGCCTCGTCGGCCGACTGGGCCGCCACCACCACATAGCCCCAGCTTTCGAACAGCATCTGGTAGCCGGCGAGGACGATGGCCTCGTCCTCGATCACCACAACCACCCGGCCCCCGGCGGCCGCGCCCCCGGATCCGGCCATCTCACTGCCGATCGCCGACACCTTTCCGGCCTTTCCTGACAACCCCAAGTGTTTATCATGTGGGAAAGAATCCCACCGTGGAAATCCGCCTATTGCCATAGATCATTGGCATGAGGGTTGCGTCGCCCCGGGCAAATGACCTTATACTCTGCCGCTTGACGCAACAGCGGAAACGTGAGACCGCCCGTGGGGAGCAGCCTGCCGAGATGACCGAGACCATCGTCCTGCCGTCGCCGACGGCGCTGACCGAGCGCGACATCGCGCCCGGGCTCGATCTGGTCGCCGAGATCGACCGGCTGCGCCGCGAGCGCAACGCGGTGATTCTGGCCCATTATTATCAGGATGGCGAGATCCAGGATCTGGCCGATTTCGTCGGCGATTCGCTCGACCTGTCGCGCAAGGCCGCCGCCACCGACGCCGAGGTGATCGTCTTCTGCGGTGTCCGCTTCATGGGCGAGGTGGCCAAGATCCTTTCCCCCGCCAAGACCGTGCTGATCCCCGACGCCGCCGCCGGCTGTTCGCTCGAGGATTCCTGTCAGCCCGCCGCCTTCAAGGCCTTCCGCGAGCGCCATCCCGACCACCTCGCCATCACCTACATCAATTGTTCGGCCGAGATCAAAGCCCTGTCCGACGTGATCGTCACCTCGTCCAACGCCGAGGCGATCCTGCGCCAGTTGCCGGCCGACCGGCCGATCCTGTTCGCTCCCGACCGCCATCTCGGCGCCTATCTCGCCCGCAAGACCGGGCGGGAGATGACGCTGTGGCCGGGCAGTTGCATCATTCATGAGCAGTTTTCCGAGAAGGAACTGGTCAAGCTCAAGACCCGCCATCCCCAGGCGCTGGTCGTGGCCCATCCCGAATGCCCCGAGGCGGTGCTGGCCCATGCCGACCATGTCGGCTCGACCCGGGCGATCCTGGAGTTCGTCCTGGCCAGCGATCGCCAGGACTTCATCATCGCCACCGAGCCGCACATCATCCACCAGATGGCCAAGGCGGCGCCGCACAAGACCTTCCTGCCGGCGCCGGGGGCGGATGGCGGCTGTTCCTGTTCCAACTGTCCGTTCATGGCGCTCAACACGCTGGAAAAGATCTATCTCTGTCTGCGCAACGACGCCCCGGCGCTGGTGGTGCCCGAGCCGCTGCGCCGGGCGGCGCTGGCCCCGCTCGAACGGATGCTGGAGATGAGCCGTGGCCTGCCGATGGCCGGAGAGCGTCATGGCGGCTGAGTTCGACATCGATTGGGACGACGTGGCGCGGGTGATCGACGCCGCGCTGGCCGAGGATACCGGTGCCGACAAGGGCGGTCCCGGCGCCGACATCACCTCGGCCCTGGTGATTCCGGCCGATCTGGTGTTCCTGGGGGCGATGCAGGCCCGTCACGCGATGGTGGTCGCCGGCATCCCGGTGGCCGAGGCGGTGTTCCGCCGGGTGGTGCCGCAGGCCCGCTTCACCGCCGGCGTCGCCGATGGCGACCGGATCGAGGCGGGCACGGTGCTGGCGCGGATCGAGGGACCGGCGCGCGGCCTGCTGACCGCCGAGCGCACCGCCCTCAACCTGCTGCAATTGCTGTCGGGGATCGCCACCCAGACCGCCGCCTATGTCGACCGGATCAAGGGCACCGGCTGCACCCTGCTCGACACCCGCAAGACCATTCCCGGCCTGCGCCGCCTGTCGAAATACGCCACCCGCTGCGGCGGGGCGACCAATCACCGCATGGGCCTCTATGACGGGGTGCTGATCAAGGACAACCACATCGCGGTGTGCGGCGGGGTCGGCGCGGCGGTGGCGCGGGCCAGGCAGGGCGGCGTGCCGGTCGAGGTCGAATGCGACACCCTCGATCAGGTGGTCGAGGCGGTGGCGGCCGGGGCCGACATCGTCCTGCTCGACAACATGCCGCCGGAAATTCTGCGCCGCGCGGTGGCGCTGGTGGCCGGGCGCTGCCGCACCGAGGCCTCGGGAGGGGTGACGCTCGACACCATCCGCGCCATCGCCGAAACCGGGGTCGATTACGTGTCGGTCGGCCGACTGACCCAGTCGGCGCCGGCGGTGGATATCGGGCTGGATTGGACCTGAGCGAATGAGCGAGATGGAAACGGCGCCTTTCGACCTGTTGGTGATCGGCTCGGGCGCGGCCGGGATGACGGTGGCGCTTGGGCTGCTGGCGCAGCGGCCGGGGGCGCGGGTGGGCGTGCTGTCGAAAAGCGACCTGTCCGAGGGCAGCACCAAATACGCCCAGGGTGGCATCGCCGCCGTGCTCGATGCCACCGATTCGATCGAGGCGCATATCCGCGACACCCTGATCGCCGGCGGCGGCCTGTGCTACGAGCCGGCGGTGCGGGCGGTGGTCGAGGGCGCCCCGGCGGCGATCCGCTGGCTGATCGCCAACGGCGTGGTGTTCGACAGCGAGCATGGCGACCTCCATCTCACCCGCGAGGGCGGCCATTCCCACCGTCGCATCGTCCATTCCGCCGACGCCACCGGCCTCGCGGTGCAGACCAGCCTGGAGGCCCGCCTGCGCGAAAGCGGCGCGGTGCTGTTCGAGAGCCACAACGTGGTCGATCTGATCCGCGAGCGGCTGCCGCAGGGCCGGCAGGGGCGCTGCATCGGCGCCTATGTGTTCGATCGCGGTGACGGACGGGTCCACCGCTTCCCCGCCCGCACCGTGCTGCTGGCCAGCGGCGGCGCGTCGAAGGTCTATCTTTATTCCTCCAATCCCGACGGCTCGACCGGCGACGGCATCGCGATGGCGTGGCGCGCCGGCTGCCGGGTCGGCAACCTCGAATTCGCCCAGTTCCATCCGACCTGCCTCTACCATCCCCGCGCCAAGTCGTTCCTGGTGACCGAGGCGGTGCGCGGCGAGGGCGGCAAACTGCTGCGCCCCGACGGCACCCGCTTCATGGACGAGTACGATTCGCGCGGCGAACTGGCCCCGCGCGACATCGTCGCTCGTGCCATCGACGACGTGATGAAGCGGCTGGGCTGCGATTGCGTCTATCTCGACATCAGCCACCGCCCGGCCGAGTTCATCACCCAGCATTTCCCCACCGTCTATGCCGAGGCGCTGAAATACGGCTTCGACATGACCCGCGAGCCGTTGCCGGTGGTGCCGGCGGCGCATTACACCTGCGGCGGCGTGATCACCGACCTCGCCGGCCGCACCGACGTCGACAACCTTTATGCGGTGGGCGAGGTGGCCTGCACCGGGCTGCACGGCGCCAACCGGATGGCCTCGAACTCGCTGCTGGAATGCCTGGTGATCGGCGCCGCCGCCGCCCGCGACATCGCCGGCAAGCTCGACGAAATCTCCGCCTTGCCGGCGCTGGCGCCGTGGGACGAGACCTGGGTGACGGATTCCGACGAGGAAGTGGTGGTGTCCCACAATTGGGACGAACTGCGCCGCTTCATGTGGGACTATGTCGGCATCGTCCGCTCGACCAAGCGGCTGGAGCGGGCTCGCCACCGGGTCAAGCTGCTGCACAGCGAAATCGAGGATTATTACGGCAGCTTCCGCGTCACCAGCGACCTGCTGGAACTGCGCAATCTGGTGACGGTGGCCGACCTGATCATCCGCTCCGCTTTGGCGCGGCGGGAAAGCCGGGGCCTGCATTACACCATCGACTTTCCCACCCTCGACACCGTTGCCCCGCCGCAGAACACCATCCTGGTCCCCAAGACCTTCGCCGCCCGCCGCGTCGCCTGACCCGGGCGGCCGGCGCGCCGACAAGGAGACGCCATGCACCGCCGCCTGCTGTTGCTGTCCGCCCTCGCCGCCGCGATTCCGTTTTCCCTCCGCGCCGAGGAGAAGAAGGAAAAGAAGCAGGACCGCCTGCCGACCCCCGGCCCGGGCGAGCGCTACATCAAGCTGCCGCCGATCCCGCTCGAATTGTACGATCGCTATGGCGGCTACCACATGGCGATGATCGAACTGATCGTCCACGCCGCCCAGGAGGCCAAGGTCTCGGAGAAGAAGCTGTCCGACAAGATCAAGATGGCCTTCAACGTGATCCCCTACGAGGAATACACCAAGGGCAACCCCTCGCCGATGATGAAGGCCACCGCCCTCGACATCGCCCGCAAGGAATATGGCGAGACCATGATCCGCGACGTGCTGATCGCCAAGATGCTGTTCCGCTGAGGCATTATGCCGGCTGCCGCCCGCAGGCTGGCGCCTCCGGACCTCCTCCTTTTTTCGAACAGAAGGGGGTCCGGGGCCTCCCCCCGCCCGGGCCCGCGGGCGGGAGC
>JBDLVO010000292.1:0-6828 GCA_039804805.1 Pseudomonadota bacterium | reverse complement strand
CGATAGGATAGGATCGGCGGATGGAGAGGGTTCCGCACATTCTGGTGGTGGATGACAGCCGCGAGATCCGCGAGCCGCTGGCGCGTTATCTGACCAAGATGGGGCTGCGGGTCAGCGCGGTCGGCGACGGGCGGGCGATGCGGCAGAGTCTGGCCACCGGGGCGTTCGATCTGGTGATTCTCGATCTGATGCTGCCGGGGGAAAGCGGGCTCGATCTGGCCCGGCCGCTGCGCGAGGCGCGGCTTCCCTTCATCATGCTGACGGCGATGAGCGAGGAGGCCGACCGCATCGTCGGGCTTGAACTCGGCGCCGACGATTACGTCTGCAAGCCGTTCAGCCCGCGTGAATTGCTGGCGCGGATCAAGGTGGTGCTGCGCCGCGCCGCCGGGCCGGGGCGGCCTTTGGTCGAGGCCGAGGCCGGGCGGCCGCTCAGGATCGACCGCTGGCGGTTCGACCCGACCCGGCGCGAGCTGACCGGGCCGGACGGGGTGGCGGTGGCGCTCAGTTCGGCCGAGTTCCGTCTGCTCGACGTGTTCGCGCGGCGGCCGGGCCAGACCCTCAACCGCGACCAGTTGCTCGACCTCAGCGCCGGCCGCGCCGCCGAGCCGTTCGACCGCAGCATCGACAACATCATCAGCCGGCTGCGCAAGAAGATCGAGGACGACCCCAAGGCCCCCCGCATCATCAAGACGGTGTGGGGCGAGGGTTATTGCCTGTCGGTGCCGGTCGAGGAGGCCTGAGCGCGATGAGGCTGCTGCCGCGCCGGATCTTTCCCCGTCTGGTGCTGCCGCTGCTGCTGGCGCTCGGCCTGTCCCAGGCGGTGTGGCTGTGCGAGGCGTTCCAGGGCCAGCACCGGCTCAAGCGCGGACTGGTCCACAGCCAGGTGTTCGAACAGATCGAGGCCACCCTGCGCCTGCTCGCCGCCATTCCGGCCGAACGCTGGGACCAGACCGTCGAGTATCTCAGCCTGTCCGACCTGTGCTACGCGATCGGGTCCGGCCCGGCGGTGGCCGACGCCGCCGAGGCCGACCCGCTGCTGGCCGACCGGCTGGCCAGCCTGCTGCGGCTCTACGCCGCCGGGCCGCCGCGTCTGGCCATGCTGGCGGCCGGATCCCGGCCCTGCGCCGCCTACGAGGCGGTGTCGGGCTCGCCCCATGCCGGCCCGGCCGACCACAGCCACGATTTCGGCGCGCTGGCGATCGCGGTGCCGCTGGCCGACGGGCGCTGGCTCAACGCCCATGCCCGGCTGGTGCTGCCGCCGGTATGGGAGCGGCCGACGGTGATCTCGCTGCTGGTGCTGGCCGGGGTGACCATCGGGGGCGTGTTCCTGCTGGTCAGCCACGAAACCCGCAGCCTGCGCCGCCTCGCCGCCGCGGTCGAGCGGCTGGGGCGCGGCGAAACCGTGCCCCGGGTGCCGGAGGAAGGCCCGAGCGAGGTGGTGGCGCTGATCCGCGCCTTCAACGTGATGCAGGACCGGCTGACCCGCTTCATCCAGGACCGCACCCGCCTGCTCGGCGCGATCAGCCACGATCTGCGCACCCCGCTGACCAGCCTGCGCCTCAAGGCCGAGCTGCTCGACGACCCCGAACTGGCCGGGCAGATGACCGCCACCCTGGCCGAGATGGAAACCATCGTCCGCTCCAGCCTCGATTTCGCCCGCAACGACGCCACCAGCGAGCCCAGCCGCGAGATCGACCTGACCGCGCTGGTCGACAGTCTGGTCGAGGACATGGCCGAACTGGGCCAGGAGGTCGCCTTCGCCGACTCGCCCCGGCTGACCCTGCCGGCGCGGCCGACCGCGCTGCGGCGCGCCCTGCGCAACCTGATCGAGAACGCGGTGCGCTATGGCCACCGCGCCCGGGTGGGCTGCCGGCGCGCGGACGGCGCCGCCCTGGTCGAGATCGCCGATGACGGCCCCGGCATCCCGGACGACCAGGTGGCCGAGGTGGTCAAGCCGTTCGTCCGGCTCGAATCCTCGCGCAACCGCGCCACCGGCGGGGTCGGGCTCGGCCTCGCCATCGCCGCCGACATCGTCGCCGCCCATGGCGGCAGCCTCACCCTGCGCAACCGCGCCGAAGGCGGGCTGACGGCGACGGTGTCGCTGCCGCTGCCGGCGGCGGCGGGACGGAGCGGAGCCTCGGCGGCAAAAATGTAAGCATTTGTCGCGGGCCGGCCCGCTGGGACCGCCTGCGACAAAACCCGCCCCGGCCGGACACAGTTCGGCAGTCTTTTCGGGTTAGGGTCGGGCCATCGCAACTTCCCGTTCCGAGGCCCCCCGTGACCGTTTCCCTCCACCAACCGTTTCGCCTGCTTCCCCTCGCCGCCCTGACCCTGACCCTGGGCCTCGTCGCCACCGCCAGCGCCGCCGATCCGATCGAGCAGCGGCAGCAGGATTTCAAGGCCGCCAAGCGGTCGGTCGAGCAGATCAAGGCCGGGCTCGGCGACCACAAGCCGGCGGCGGTCGCCGCCGCCGCCCAGTCGCTGTCCGACCTCGGCGCCCGCATCCCCGGCCTGTTCCCGCCCGGCAGCAACCAGGGCAAGACCGACGCCAAGGCCGAGATCTGGACCAACTTCGCCGATTTCTCCGCCAAGGCCAAAACCTTCCAGGAGCGCGCCGACACCCTGGCCCAGCTCGCCGCCGCCCCCGGCACCGACCGCGCCCGGCTGGCCGACGCCTTCGACGCGATGATGGCGAGCTGCAAGGCTTGCCACCGCACCTACAAGGAAGATTGAGAGGCCGCGCGATGACCACCCCCCAGACCAATCCCGGCCGCCTCGACGGCTGGCTGCGCCGCTACGTCACCCAGACCACCACCGCCGTCGGGCTGGTGGTGGGGGTCAGCGGCGGCCTGTTGTTCTTCGACCTCGCCAAGCGTCAGGTCCATTCGCTGCACGAATGGCTGGGCATGGCCTTCCTGGCGATCGCCGTGCTGCATGTGGTGCGCCATCGCGCCGGCTTCGCGGCGATGCTGCGCCAGCCCCGCCAGTACGTCCTGTTCGCGCTGGCCGGGGCGGCGATGCTGGCCTTCGTCGGCGCCAGCTTCACCGGCGACGGTCGCGGCGGCAACCCGCTCCACCAACTGGCCGACCGCGCCCTCGACGCCCCGCTGGTGGCCCTCGCCCCGGTGCTCGGCCTCGCCCCCGACGAGGCCGGGCGCCGGCTGGCCGCCGCCGGCGTGGTGGTGGACAGCCCGTCGCAGTCGCTGGCCGCCCTCGCCGCCGCCAACCGGACCGACCCCCGCCGCCTGCTCGGCGTGGTGATGGGCGGCCGCGGCGAGTGAGTCTGCCTACCCCCGCCCCGGATCACCGGGCGGGGGATTTCCTACCCACCCCACCCTCTCCCGCGCTTGCGCCGCCGCCGGAATCCCCCGGCGGCGGCCCTCTGCTGCAAAGTCAAGGCCTTGTCCCGCGATCCGGGCCTCGGCGCCACGGTTTCCGCCGGTATTTTCCTTAGTTTCACTCCAACCGACGCGCAAGGAAATGACGGCGCGCTGCGGATTTCGCTTGCGTCGTCCCATCGCTCCGGGCAGCTTACCCCCTACCCGCAGGAGCGGCCGCCCCGGGTGGGATTGGGGCGGCGTGTCCGGCCGGCGGGAGGAGTGGACGATGACCATCGGTGCGGATCCCGCCCTCACCATGTCGAGACGCCGTGGCGACCCGCCACGGGCGGCGCGTTTCCCGTATTCGCGCCGGAGCGTCCAATAAAGCAAACAACCGGATGGGGAGACCAACGATGCTGCTGACACAGCAGGACCGAGAAAAAGCGCTCATTCTGAAACTGGCCCGCCGCCACGGCCGCAACCGCACCGCCCTGATCCCGATCATGCAGGCGGTGCAGGAGGAATGCGGCTTCGTCTCCGAATTCGCGATGCAGTACATCGCCGACCTGATGGGGATCGCCGCCGGCGACGTGCTGGGGGTGGCGACCTTCTTCCACTTCATCAACAAGAAGCCGAAGGGCAAGTTCATCATCCGCCTGTCGCGCGACATGTCGTCGATGATGAAGGGCGCCAAGGCGGTGGCCCATCAGCTTGAGAACGATCTCGGCATCCGCTTCGGCAACACCACCCCGGACGGGATGTTCACGCTGGAATGGACCAGCTGCATCGGCATGAACTATCAGGCCCCGGCGATGATGGTGAACAATGAAGTGTTCTCCAATCTGACCCCACCCAAGGTCCATCGCATCATCGAGGACTGTCGCCAGGAGTTCAACACCCGCCGCCCCACCGTCGGCAATGTCGGCGAAACCTATGCCAACACCCTTAATTACACCAATCACGAGGTCAATTCCGGGCTGATCCGGGCGGTGAGCCAGACTCCCGCCGAGGTGATCGCCGAACTGACCGTCTCCGGCCTGCGCGGACGCGGCGGCGCCGGCTTCCCCACCGGGGTCAAGTGGAAGCTGGCCGCCGCCGCCAGGGGCGAGACCAAATACGTCATCTGCAACGCCGACGAGGGCGAGCCCGGCACCTTCAAGGACCGCATCATCCTCGGCAAGTACGCCGACATGGTGTTCGAGGGGATGACCATCGCCGCCTACGCCATCGGCGCGCGCGAGGGCGTGGTCTATCTGCGCTACGAATACACCCATCTGCGCCCCCACCTCGAGGCGGTGCTGGAATCGCGGCGCAAGGCCAACCTGCTCGGCGACGACATCCTGGGCAAGGAGGGGTTCTGCTTCGACATCCGCATCCACATGGGCGCCGGCGCCTATGTCTGCGGCGAGGAGACCGCCCTGATCGAAAGCCTGGAGGGCCGGCGCGGCGAGCCGCGCAACCGGCCGCCCTACCCGGCCGAGCGCGGCTTCCTCGGCCAGCCGACCGTGGTCAACAACGTCGAGACCCTGGCCACCCTGTCCTGCATCCTGTCGCGCGGGGCGAAGTGGTTCGCCTCGATCGGCACCGAGCGCTCGAAGGGCTTCAAGCTGTTCAGCGTCTCGGGCGATTGTTCCCGCCCCGGCGTCTATGAACTGCCGTGGGGCATCACCGTCGATCAATTGCTCGAAACCGTCGACGCCAAGGGGGCCAAGGCGGTGCAGATCGGCGGCTATACCGGCCATCTCGTCCCCGCCCGCCAGTTCGACCGCCGCCTCGCCTACGAGGATCTCGGCATCGGCGGCTCGATCATCGTCTACGGCCCCGACCGCGACATGCTCGAAGTGGCGGAAAACTACCTCGAATTCTTCGTCGAGGAATCCTGCGGCCAGTGCACCACCTGCCGGGTCGGCAATCAGAAGCTGCTGGAAGGCATCCGCCTGCTCCAGCAGGGCAAATGCTCCAACCGTTATCTCAACGACCTGATCGCCCTCAGCGAGACGGTCAAGCTGGCGTCGAAATGCGGCCTGGGGCAGGCGAGCCCCAACGTGATGATCGCCCTCAACGCCCACTTCAAGGATGAAATCCTCGCCCGCCCGGTCGAGGGCGCGCTCTGACCCCCGGCCGCAAGGAAGCAGATCCCATGGACAGTCTCGACACCACCGCCGAACCCTCTGCCGCCCCGACCGGGGCTCCCGCCGCCACCGGCGCCCCCGCCCCCGCTGGCGGCCTCGCCGCCCCGCCCCGCCCGGCCGAGGCGGAGGAGATCGCCCCGCCGATTCCGGTGACGATCGACGGGATTCCGATCTCGGTCGCCCACGGCACCACCATCCTCGCCGCCGCCCGTCAGGTCGGGCTCAACATCCCCACCCTGTGCCACCACGACGATCTGTGCACCGCCGGCGTCTGCCGGATCTGCGTCGTCGCGGTCGAGGGGATGCGCACCCTCCAGGCCGCCTGCGCCACCCCGATCCAGCAGCCGCTGACCATCCACACCAACACCCGCGAGGTCCGCACCGCCCGGCGCCATGTGGTCGACCTGATGCTGTCGGACCATTACGGCGACTGCACCACCTGCAAGCGCAACAACAATTGCGAGTTGCAGGCACTGGCCAAGGAATACGGCGTCGATTTCCACCGCTTCGGCCAGTTGACCGCGCCGAAATACGCCATCGACCGCTCCAGTCCCTCGGTGGTGCGGGACATGAACAAATGCGTGCTGTGCCGCCGCTGCGTCCGCACCTGTTCCGAGTTGCAGGGGGTCAATGCCCTGCTGGTCAAGGGCCGCAGCGTGCGCTCCCGCGTTGCCACCTTCGGCGACAAGCCGCTGTCGCAGGTGGTCTGCATCAATTGCGGCCAGTGCATCAACCGCTGCCCGACCGGGGCGCTGACCGAACAGGACCAGACCGACGAGGTGTGGACCCTGCTCGACGACCGGACCCGGCATGTGGTGATCCAGACCGCCCCCTCGCCGCGCGCGGCGATCGGCGAATGCTTCGGCCTGCCGGCCGGCAGCAACGTCACCTACCAACTCAACACCGCGCTGAAGCGGATGGGCTTCGACGGGGTGTTCGACACCAATTTCAGCGCCGACCTGACCATCATGGAGGAAGGCACCGAACTGCTGATCCGGCTCTATCAGGCGCTGGTCCAGGGCGACACCGACGTCCCCCTGCCGCAGTTCACCAGCTGCTCGCCCGGCTGGGTCAAGTACCTGGAGCATTTCTACCCGACCTCGGTGCCGAACCTGTCGACCGCCAAGAGCCCGCAGCAGATGTTCGGCGCCCTGCTCAAGACCTATTACGCCGAAAAGAAGGGAATCGATCCCAACGACATCGTGGTGGTGTCGCTGATGCCCTGCACCGCCAAGAAGTTCGAGTGCAACCGCCCCGAACTGGTCTCCAGCGGCTTCAAGGACGTCGATTACGCCCTGACCACCCGCGAACTGGCCAAGATGATCAAGGAAAGCGGCATCGACCTGCCGCATCTGCCCGACACCCCGTTCGACGAG
>JBDLVO010000291.1:0-5425 GCA_039804805.1 Pseudomonadota bacterium | reverse complement strand
GGCCTCGGGATTGCTTTCGGCCACCAGGCGTTCCATCTCCTCAATGTCGTTCTCGATGTCCTCCTGGAAGATCGAGGGCAGCACCACCGCGCCGGCGCCGGCTTCCTCCATCCGGCGCAGGTTGCCGAGGTCGAGCGCCAGCGGCGAGGCCGAGGCCACCAGCGGACAGCCGAGATCGAGGCCGAGATAGCGGGTAGACAGGTCCATTGCGGATCTCCTTGTTGCCTGGATGGCGTGCCGGGACTCTCCCGGTTCTCCCTGGACGAAAGGTTAGCCCGAATTCGTCCCCCTGTCACGGCGGGGCGCCACTCATCGGCGCGCGGCAGGGCTTCTGGCGGGGGGCGAATTGGATCGCGGCCTGATCCGTGCTTTTCGGCTATGCTGTCGGCCGCCGCCCTGTCCGCGACGGAGCGCGCCCGCGCCGGGGGGTGATTCGATGTCCTCTTTCCGTTTTCCCCAATGTCGGATCGGCGATCTCACCCTGACCGCGATCGGCGACGGCGAGCTCGCCATCGGGCTCGACCTGCTGTCCGGCATCGAGCCCGACGACGCCGCTCGTCGGCAGGCGGCGGCCGGGCTGAGCCCGGCCGGCTCGATCCATCTCAACGCCTATCTGCTGCGGGGCCACGGCCGCAGCCTGCTGATCGATGCCGGCGCCGGCGGCGCGCGGCCGGGCTGCGGCGGTCTGGCCGGTGGTCTGGCGGCGGTCGGGCTGACCCCGGCCGACATCGATGCCGTCCTGCTGACCCATGCCCATCCCGACCATGTCGGCGGGCTGGTGGAGGCGGACGGCGCCGCCGTCTTTCCCCGGGCCGAACTGCTGGTCCCCGGCGCCGAACTGGCCTTCTGGCAGGACGAGGCCCACCTCGCCCGCGCCGACGAGCGCCAGCGCGGCCAGTTCCGGCTGGCGCGGCAGGCCTTCACCGCCTATCGGGCCAGCCTGCGTCCGGTCGGGGCCGGCGCGCTGTTTCCCGGCATCGAGGCGCTGCCGCTGCCCGGCCACACCGCCGGGCATGGCGGCTATCTGATCGAGGACGGCGGGCGGAGCGTGCTGGTGTGGGGCGATCTGGTCCATTTCCCGGCGATCCAGATCCCCCGCCCGGCGGTGTCGATCCGCTTCGATCAGGATCCGGTCCAGGCCGTCGCCACCCGCGCCCGGCTGCTCGACCGGCTTGCCGCCGACCACACGCTGGTTGCCGGCATGCATCTCGGCGCGGCCGGTTTCGGCTGGATCGAACCGGGGCGCGACGGTCATGCCCTGCGCTATCGTCCGTTGGACGAGGCGTGACGGCGGCGGGGGTCGGCCCGCTGGCCTGACGGCGCGCGGCGGGGTAAGCTGCCGGCCGGCGAACCGAACGGCGAGGGATCCGGCGCGATGCCATCACCCCATCTGTGGCTGGCGCTCAGCCCGCACGGCTACGGCCATGCGGCGATGACCGCGCCGGTGATCGCGGCGTTGCGCCGCCACCTGCCCGACCTGCGCCTGACGGTGCAGACCAGCCTGCCGGCCGAGTTCCTGCGTGGCCGTTATGGCACGGCGGCGGCCCTGGTCGAGGGCATTCCCGATTTCGGCCTCAGGATGAATTCCTCGACCCGGGTCGATCGCGACGCCTCGGCCGAGGCCTATCTCGCCCTGGCGGCGCGCTGGGACGAACTGGTCGCCGCCGAGGCGGAGCGGCTGGCCGCCGCCGCGCCCGATCTGGTGCTGGCCAACGTGCCGCCGCTGACCCTGGCCGCCGCCGCTTGCGCCGGGATTCCGGCGGTGGCGCTGTCCTCGCTCAACTGGGCCGACATGGTGCGGGTCTATCTCGGCGACCGGCCGGCGCTGGCGCCGGTGCTGGACCGGCTGGTGGCGGCCTACGATTCGGCCGGGGCCTTCCTGCGGGTGACCCCGGCGATGGCGATGCCGTCGCTGGGGCGGGTGCGCGACATCGGCCCGGTGATCCTGGAGGGCACCGCCCGGCCCGAAGTCCTCGCCGCCGCGCTCGGGCTTGTCCCGGGCGAACGGGTTGGTCTGATCGCCTTCGGCGGCATCGCGGCCGATCTCGACCTCGTCCGCTGGCCGGTGCTGCCCGGCTGGCGCTGGCTGACCACCCTGGAGGTGCCGCCGGGCCGGGCCGACCTGCTCGACTGGCGCGTCGGCGGGCTCGGTTTTTCCGACCTGCTGGCCTCGGTGGCGGTGGTGGTGACCAAGCCGGGCTACGGCACCTTCACCGAGGCCGGGTTGGCCGGGGTGCCGGTGCTGTACCAGCCTCGCCCCGACTGGCCGGAATGCCCCGCCCTCGACGATTGGCTGGCGGCCCATACCCGCGCCCTGGCGGTTGATCTGACCGATCCCGCCCCGCTGGCGGGCTGGCTCGACCTTCTGCAGGCCCAGCCGGCGCGGCCGCCGGCGGTGGCCAGCGGCAATGACGAGGCCGCCGTCTGGCTGGCGGCGCGGCTGGGAGCCGGGCGCGACTGAGCCGATCCCCGCGCCGCGGGGGTCGCAATCGTTTGGCGGACTGCCTATATACCGCAATGCGGGGTGCCGACCGACCTCTCCTCTTCCGGGGCCCACCGCACCAGACTCGGGCGGGGCAGGGGTGGTCCTGCCCCGCTTTTTTCGCCCAGAACGAGGGGAAATCCGGACGATGGACGCCTGCCTGCTCTATGTCACCACCGCCAGTCGCGACGATGCCCTGGCGCTGGCCCGCACCCTGGTCGAAGAGGGGCTGGCCGCCTGCGGCAACGTCATCGACGGGATGGTGTCGGTCTATCGCTGGCAGGGCGAACTGCGCGAGGATTCCGAGGCGGTGCTGATCCTCAAGACCCGCCCCGATTTGGCCGAAACCGCCATCGCCCGCCTGCGCGGCCTGCATGGCTATGACTGCCCCTGCATCCTGCAAGTGCCGGTGGCCGGCGGCAATCCCGATTTCCTCGCCTGGGTCGCGGCCGAGACCATCGGTGGCCGGGAGAGGCCGATCCGCTGACCGGCACGGCGGCGCGGGCCCGGCAACAAGGCTGCGCGGCGGCGGCAAAGGGATTATTCTGTCGGACCCGGCAGACAGGGGGAAGGCAGGGTGAATCCGCTCTATCGCCAATGCGGCGTCACGGTATTCGAGGAAATGTCCCGGCTGGCGGCCGAGCATGGCGCGATCAATCTCGGCCAGGGCTTTCCGGTCGGGATGGAGCCGCCGGCGCTGATCGAGGCGGCGGCGGCGGCGATGCGGGCCGGGCCGCATCAATATCCGCCGATGCTGGGGCTGCCGGCGCTGCGGGAGGCGGTGGCGGCGTCGGCCGCCCGCTTCTGGGGGCTCGAACTCGATCCCGGGCGGGAAGTGCTGATCACCGCGGGCGCCAGCGAGGCGCTGTCCGACTGTTTCCTCGCTTTGCTCGAACCGGGCGACGAGGTGATCCTGCTCGAGCCGGCCTACGACGTCTATCCGGTGGCGATCCGCGCCGCCGGCGGGGTGCCGGTCGGGGTGCGGCTCGATCCGCCCGACTGGCGGCTGCCGCGCCAGCGCCTGCGCGACGCGATCGGACCGCGCACCCGCGCCATCGTCATCAACGACCCGATGAACCCGACCGGCAAGCTGTTCGACGACGACGAGCGTGCTTTCCTGGCCGGCCTGCTCGCCCGCCACGATTTGATCGCGGTGTGCGACGAGGTTTACGAGCATCTTACCTTCGACGGGCGGCGGCACCGGCCGCTGATGACCCTGCCCGGGGCGCGGCGGCGCTGCCTGCGCATCGGCTCGGCCGGCAAGACCTTCTCGGTTACCGGGTGGAAGGTCGGCTATGTCGCCGCCTGCCCCGAACTGCTGGCTCCGGTCGCCCGCGCCCACCAATTCGTCACCTTTACCGTGCCGCCGATGCTGCAACAGGCGGTGGCGGTCGGGCTCGGCTTCGACGAATCCTATTTCACCGGGCTGGCCGCCACCCTTCAGGCCCGGCGCGACCTGCTGGCCGGCGGGCTCGGCCGGCTGGGGATCCCGGTGTTGCCCTGCGGCGGCACCTATTTCCTCTGCGTTCCGGTTTCCGCCTTCGCGCCGGGGGCGGACGACCGCGCCCTGGCCCGCCGCCTGACCGTCGAGGCCGGGGTGGCGACCATCCCGTTGAGCGGGTTCCAGCTCGGTCCGGGAATGGAGCCCCATCTGCGCTTTTGTTTCGCCAAGGACCCGGCCGATCTCTCCGCCGCGATCGACCGGATCGGCGCCTGGCTCGGGCGGGGCGGCGGCGGCGGCGGAGGGGAAGGGCGCCATGGCGCGGGATGAGAACGAGGCGGATGGGCCGCCCCCGTCGGGCGGCGGCCGCCTGATCGGGCTGGGGCTGGTGCTGGTGGTGGCGCTCGGGCTGGTGGTGGCGCTCAGTCCCGGCCTGCTCGACCGGCTGCGCCAGAGCGCCGCCCTGATCCATCCCGGCGTGATCGAGCCACAGTTCACCCTGACCGCCGGCGATGGCCATGAGGTCGGCGCGGCCGATTTCCGGGGCCGCTACATGCTGATCCTGTTCGGCTACACCGCCTGCGCCGACATTTGCCCGACCGCGCTGGCGGTGGTGTCGGCGGCACTCGACCTGCTGCCGCCGGCCCAGGCCGACCGTATCGCCCCGATCTTCGTCACCCTCGATCCCGAGCGGGATTCGCCCGCCATCGCCGCCGCCTACGCCGCCGCCTTCGACCGCCGGGTGACCGGGCTCGGCGGCAGTCCGGCCCAGATCGAGGCCGCGCTGCGCGCCTTTCGCGTCTATCGTGCCAAGGTGGCGGGCAGCGCCCCAGACCTCTACACCTACGATCATTCCGCGCTGCTCTATCTGGTCGGTCCCGATGGCGGTTTCCTCGCCACTTTCGATCCCGGCCAGGGCGGGGCGGCGCTGGCCGGCGGGCTGGCGCGGGTGGTGCGCTGACCCGGGCCCGTCACAGCAGGGAGAGACACTCTTGCCGCCCATCGAACGTGTTTACATCTGTGGTCTCGGCGCCATCGGCGCGATCTATGCCGCCCGGCTGGCCGAGACCCCCGGCGTCGAGGTCCGGGTGGTGGCCGACCCGGCGCGGATCGCCCGTTACCGCCGCGACGGCGTCGGCGTCAACGGCCGGCCGCTGGCGGTCGGCTATCTGCGTCCCGACGACGCGGCACCGCCGGCCGACCTGATCCTGGTGGCGGTCAAGCGCCACCAGCTCGAGGCGGCGGTGGCGGCGATCCGCCGTTTCATCGGTCCCGGCACCATCATCCTGTCGCTGCTCAACGGCATCGACAGCGAGGCGGTGATCGCCGACAACCTCGGCCTGCCCCCCTTGCCGCTGGCGATGGTGGTGGCGATCGACGCGGTGCGCGAGGGCGGCGCGGTGCGCTACAGCCAGCCCGGCGTGCTGGTGTTCGGCGAGCCGGTCGCCGCCGAGACCCCGTCGCCGCGCATTGCCGCCCTGGCCGCCTTGTTCGAGCGCGCC
>JBDLVO010000290.1:0-2632 GCA_039804805.1 Pseudomonadota bacterium | reverse complement strand
GATCAGGCCGAGCAGATAATGGCCGCCGCCGAAATCCGGCCGCCGTTCGACGATCCGCCGCCCCAGCCGCCGCGCCTCGGTCAGATTGCCGTTTTCCCACGCCGCCATCGCCTGGGCGAAGGCGGGGCCGAGCGGCAAATCGGGCTTGGGGCGGTGTTGCGGCATCGGGTCGGTTCCTGACAAGGGGCGCAGAGTAGCCAACCCCGCCGCCGCTGTCACCCATCACGGCAGCGCCGCTGCCCCCAGTCATCACGGCAGCGCCGCTGCCCCCATCACGCCGCCGCCGCGCCATGCTATGGTGCCGGCCGCGATCGAACCGCCAAGGAGAATGCATCGTGAGTGAGCGGGCCGGCTGCCGCACCCCCGGCACCCTGTGGGACGATCGTCCGCTACGCAGCGCCCGGCTGCGGCTGCGCCCGGCCGGCGCGGCCGACCTCGACGCGCTGGTGCCGCTGCTCGACGATCCCGAGGTCAGCCGCTTCACCGCGCGGATCCCCGCGCCCTGCCACCGCGCCGACCTTGAATCCTTCCTCGCCGCCGCCGAGGCCAACCGGCGGGGGCGGCGCGGCGCCGCGCTGGTACTGGAACGGATCCACGACGGCGCCCCGGTCGGCGGCATCGGCTTCGACCCCGGCCCCGACGGCCAGCCCGACCTCGGCTGCTGGATCGCCCGGCCGGAATGGGGCCGGGGCTACGCCACCGAGGCGGCGCGCCGGCTGCTGCGCGCCTTGTTCCAGGATCTCGGCTTCGAGCGGGTCACCGCCTGGGCCCATCGCGACAACCTCGCCTCGCAACGGGTGCTGACCCGGCTCGGGCTGATCGACCTGGGCGAGGCAACCCAGCCGATGCCGGCGCGCGGCGGCACCGCCCCGGTGCGGCGCTTCGCGCTCGACCGCGCCGCCTGGGCCGCCGCCCATGCCGCCCGGCCCCAGCTGCTGGTCGCCGCCGCCGCGCTGGTCGATGGCGACGGCAGGGTGCTGATGACCACCCGCCCGCCCGGCAAGAGCATGGCCGGGCTGTGGGAATTCCCCGGCGGCAAGGTCGCCCCGGGCGAGACCCCGGAACAGGCGCTGGTGCGGGAACTGGCGGAGGAACTGGGGATCGACGCCACCGAAAGCTGCCTCGCCCCGCTGGCCTTCGCCTCGCATGATTACGACAGCTTCCATCTGCTGATGCCGCTCTACGTGCTGCGGGTGTGGCGCGGCACCCCGGAACCGCGCGAGGGCCAGAGCCTGCGCTGGGTCCGCGCCGCCCGCCTGGGCGACCTGCCGATGCCGCCGGCCGACATTCCGCTGGTCGCCCTGCTGCGGGAGTGGGTGTGACCCGCAACGGGAGGGCACCGATGATCGCACGGGTCGAGCGGGACGGGGTCTGCGTCGCCTACCGGGTCGAGGGCGCCGGGCCGGGACTGGTGCTGGTCCACGGCACCGGAGCCGATGGCGAGAGCAACTGGGCGCCGATGGCCGCCGAGCTGGCGCGGGACTGGACGGTGGTGCGGCCGGATTACGCCGGCTCGGGCCAGACCCGCGACGGCGGCGGGCCGCTGACGGTCACGGACCTCGCCGCCCAGGTGGTGATGGCGGCCGAGGCGGCCGGGTTGGCGCGGTTCGATCTGGTCGGCTTCTCGCTCGGCGCGGCGGTGGCGGCAACCATCGCCGCCGACCGGCCGGAACGGGTGCGGCGGCTGGGGCTGCTCGGGCCGCTGCTGTCGGCTTCCGATCCCCGCCTCCAGTTGGAATTCCGCCTGTGGCGCGATCTGATCGACCGCGACCGCGCCACCCTGGCCCGGCTGATCGTGCTGACCGGCTTCAGCCCGGCCTTCGTCAGCCAGCTCGGCGCGGCGGGGCTCGACGCCCTGATCGGGCTGATTCACGACGGCAACGATTGGGCGGGGATGGCGCGACAGGTCGAGCTTGACCTCATCCTCGACGTCGCGGCGGCGGCGCGGCAAATCGCCTGCCCGACCCTGGTGGTGGGCCAGCGTCTCGACCACATGGTGCCGGTGGAACAGGCCCGCGCGGTGGCGGCGGCCATTCCCGGCGCCCGCTATGCCGAGATCGACACCGGCCATCTCGGCCTGCTGGAACGACCGGGCGAGGTGGTGGGCCTGCTGCGCGGCTTCCTGCGGGACGGCACCTGAAAAAAAGGACGTGGGCGCTGCCCACACCCGCCAAGGGCCGCAAGGCCCTTGGATCCCAGGGGGGATCCCATCCCGTGCCCGGCGTTGTCAATTTCTCCCCGGCGGGTATGATCGGCCGGGGCAACGGAGGACCGGCGATGACCGACGCGGCGATTCTGGTGATCGGCAACGAGATCCTGTCCGGCCGCACCCACGACGTCAACGTGCCCTACCTCGCCACCCAGCTCGCCGCGCTGGGGGTGGCGGTGGCCGAGGTCCGCATCGTCCGCGACGAGCCGGCGGCGATCGTCGCCGGGCTTGACGCGCTGCGACAACACTACACCTATGTCTTCACCAGCGGCGGCATCGGCCCGACCCATGACGATATCACCTCGGCGGCGGTGGCGGCGGCGTTCGGGGTCCGGCTCGAACGCAACGCCGAGGCGGTGCGCCGCCTCGCCGCCCGCCACGGCGCCGAGGCGCTCAACCCGGCCCGGCTGAAGATGGCCGAGA
>JBDLVO010000289.1:0-3306 GCA_039804805.1 Pseudomonadota bacterium | reverse complement strand
CACGCCCGACAATTGATGCAGGTCCAGGAGCCGCTGGCTCCTGGCGGGTGCGGGCGGAGCCCGCGTTTTTCCTCCCCTTTTTTATCCCCTTCCCTACCCGCGCAGTGACAGCCCGGCGGTCAACGCGGCGAGGGTGGCGACGAGGGCGGCGGCGGAGACCGGCTTATCGAGGCAGGCATCGACGCCCACCGCGCGGGCGGCGGCGTGGCGGTCGGGGCCGCCGGTGGTCAGCAGCACCATCGGCAAAGCGAGGCCGGCGCGGCGGCTGTGTTCGATCAAGGCGAGGCCGCCGCCTTCGAAATCGTCGTCGCACAGCATCAGATCGACCCGCCCCCCCGGCGAGGGCGCAGCGGGCGGCGTCGGCGTGGCCGACCATCATCACCTTGTCGCCCCGGATCCCGGCGCCCTGGAGAAAGGTCAGCAGGATCTCGCGCAGGGTCAGGTTATCCTCGGCCAGCAGCAGGGTCAGTTGGCGCCAGTCGGCCTCGGGACCGGGCGGGGCGAACAGCGGTTCGGAGCCGATGGCGGCGAGGGCGGAATCCTGGAGCACCAGCCAGGAGCGGTAGCCCATGTCCGAGCTACAGATATGCTCGATCAGCCAATGATTGAGGAAGCCCTGGCTGTCGCGGGCGCCGGCGCGGTCCCGGTCGTAGCGGTGGCGCAGCGCGGCGAGGGAAGTGATGAAGCCCTGATGGGTCTGGCGGTGGCGGGCGAACTGGGGGAAGCCGCAGGCCAGCATCAGCCGTTCCTCGCGGGCGAAATGGATCGCGGCGTAATCCTCGACCCCGCGCAGCACGCTGGCGACGGCGAGATATTCCTCGACGTCGCCGATGGCGCGGTTGAGGTGATTGACCAGGGTCATCAGGAAGCGGTGGTCGGCGTCGAGGCTGGGAACGCCGACGCTCATCATCTCGTTCCAGTGCAGCGCCATTCCCGCCCCCCTTGGTATGCCGGCCGGCGCCCGCCCCCGTTCCCCCGGGGCGGGCGCCGTTCGGGTGGTCGTCAGCCTTCGCGGCGTTCGACCTGACTGACGTCGCGCACCGCGCCCCGGGCGGCGCTGGTGGTCATCGCGGCATAGGCGCGGAGCGCGGGCGAAACGACACGGTCGCGCCCGGCCGGCGACCAGGGGGCGAGGCCCCGGGCGGCGCGGCGGCGGGCCAGCTCTTCTTCCGGCACCACCAGGACGATGCGACGGGCGGGGATGTCGATCTCGATCCGGTCACCGGGTTCGACCAGCCCGATCAGGCCGCCTTCGGCCGCCTCGGGCGAGACGTGGCCGATCGACAGGCCCGAAGTGCCGCCGGAGAAGCGGCCATCGGTAATCAGGGCGCATTCCTTGCCGAGGCCGACGCTCTTCAGGTAGCTGGTCGGGTAGAGCATTTCCTGCATGCCGGGGCCGCCCTTGGGGCCTTCGTAGCGGACGAGCACCACGTCGCCGGCCTTGACCGCGCCGCCGAGGATCTTGTCGACCGCCTCTTCCTGGCTGTCGCAGAGGACGGCCGGGCCGGCGAAGACCAGGGCCTTGTCATCGACGCCGGCGGTTTTGACGATGCAGCCTTCCTCGGCGAGGTTGCCGAACAGCACGGCGAGGCCGCCATCCTTGGAGAAGGCGTGCTCGGCCGAGCGGATCACCCCCTTGGCGCGGTCGGTGTCGAGCGCGGCGAAGCGGCGGTCCTGGCCGAACGCCTTGGTGGTGCGGAAGCCGGCCGGGGCGGCGCGGTAGAAGGTCGCCACCGCCGGGTCGTTGGCGCGGGCGACGTCCCAGCGCTCGATCGCGGCGCCGAGGCTGGGGGCGTGGATGGTGGCGCAGTCGCGGGCGATCAGGCCGGCGCGGTCGAGTTCGCCGAGGATGCCGAAGATGCCGCCGGCGCGGTGCACGTCCTCGACATGGACGTCATGGGTATTGGGCGCGACCTTGCACAGGCAGGGGACGCGGCGGCTGAGGCGGTCGATGTCGGCCATGGTGAAATCGACCCCGGCCTCGCGCGCGGCGGCCAGCAGGTGCAGCACGGTGTTGGTCGAGCCGCCCATGGCGATGTCCAGCGTCATGGCGTTTTCGAACGCCGCCTTGGTGGCGATGCCGCGCGGGGTGGCGGTGACGTCGTCCTGTTCGTACCAGCGGCGGGCCAGCTCGACGATGCGGCGGCCGGCTTCGCGGAACAGGCCGGCGCGGTCGGCGTGGGTGGCGATCAGGGTGCCGTTGCCGGGCAGACCGAAGCCGAGCGCCTCCATCAGGCAGTTCATCGAGTTGGCGGTGAACATGCCCGAGCAGGAGCCGCAGGTCGGACAGGAATTGCGTTCGTATTCGAGCGCGACCGCGTCGGAGACGTTCTTGTCGGCGCCCTTGATCATCGCGTCGATCAGATCGACGGCGTGGGTCTGGCCCTCGACCTTGACCTTGCCGGCCTCCATCGGCCCACCCGAGACGAAGATGGTCGGGATGTCGAGCCGCAGCGCGGCCATCAGCATGCCGGGGGTGATCTTGTCGCAGTTGGAGATGCACACCAGCGCGTCGGCGCAATGGGCATTGACCATGTATTCGACCGAATCGGCGATCAGGTCGCGCGACGGCAGCGAATAGAGCATGCCGCCATGGCCCATGGCGATGCCGTCATCGATGGCGATGGTGTTGAATTCCTTGGCGACGCCGCCGGCCTGCTCGATCTCGCGCGCCACCAGCTGGCCGAGGTCCTGAAGGTGGACATGGCCGGGGACGAACTGGGTGAAGGAATTGGCCACGGCGATGATCGGCTTGCCGAAATCGGCGTCGGTCATCCCGGTGGCGCGCCACAGGCCCCGGGCGCCCGACATGTTGCGGCCGTGGGTGGAAGTGCGCGAACGATAGGCAGGCATGACGGTTCGATCCTTTCAAGGTGCCACGGGGCGGCCCCGTGGAAAAACTGGCCCCGATGGGTCAGGCGCGGAACTGTTCGGGCGATTCGATCCCCAGCCGGGCGGCCTCGGCGTCGAACGCCTCGCGGTAGAGCGGGAAGGCGCGGGTCTTGGTCACCGTCTCGCCGGTCTGGGCGTGGATGTAGCTCTCGCGCGTCAGCAGCGGATGGGCGGCGCGGTCGGGACAGGCATCGCCCTCGGCGATCAGCGCCTTGATCTGCGCGGTCAGGCCGGCGACGTGGCAGGCATCGAGGTCGGCCTCGTGCAGCGCCTCGGCCAACTCGATCTCCAGGTCCTCGACCCGCTGGCGCAGTGCCTCGTTTTCGGCGCGCAGCGCCTCGATGTCACTCATTCTGAACTCTCTCTCCTGTTGGCGGGCTGCCGCCCGCACCCGCTCGGGGAGCAGGCTCCCCG
>JBDLVO010000288.1:0-3208 GCA_039804805.1 Pseudomonadota bacterium | reverse complement strand
TCCAGATAGACCGCGGTGGCGACCCCGAGCGGGAAGCTGACCAGCAGGGTGATGGTCAGCGAGAACACCGAGCCGACGATCGCCCCCCACAGCCCGGCCAGTTCCGGCTGGCGGGAATCGCCCGAGGTCCACAGGATGGTGTTGAAGCGGGTCTTGACCGCGTCGTGCGCCTCGAGCGCGCTCAGCCAGCGCAACTGGCTGTCGCTCAGCCGGCTGCCGGGAACGCCGGCCTGACGCGGGACGTGGCCCTTGACCGCCATGTCGATGTCGTCGTTGGCCAGCAGCCAGACCTCGCGAGTCTGGCCGAGCAGGGCGGGATCGCCCGCCAGCATCTCCCGCAGATCGCTTTCGGCGCCGCTCGACACCAGCCCCATCAATTGACGCTGCTCGGTGCGGTTCTGCGCCTCGGGAAAGGCGCGTGCCAGACCCTGGCGGATCACCGCGCGGTAATCGGCGGCGGCGATGGTCTCGGCGGTGGGGGCGCCCTCGATGCCGAGCTGGGCCGGGTCGAAGGCGACCTCGACCTTGACGTAGGTCGAGAGGAAGGCCGACATCCCGTTGCCGAGGATGGTGGTGAGCAGGATGCCGAGGAAGCCAAGGGCGAACAGCACCGCGCCCAGTCCGACGGCGCGGAAGCGGCGTTCGGCGGCATGACGCCGCTTCAGCCGGGCGGCGACGGTGTCGGCGCTGGTCCGCTCGGCGGCCAACGCGGCGGCCTGGGTGGTGTCAGTCATATCTTTCCCGGTACCTGTTGACGATGTGCAACGCCACGGCGTTGAGCGAAAGGGTGATGGTGAACAGCGCGAGGCCGAGGGCGAAGGCGGCCAGGGTCTTCGGACTGTCGAATTCCTGATCGCCGACCAGCAGGGTGACGATCTGGGTGGTGACGGTGGTCACCGCCCGCAGCGGATTGGCGGTGAGGTTGGCGGCCAGCCCGGCGGCCATCACCACGATCATCGTCTCGCCGATCGCGCGGGAGGCGGCCAGCAGCACGCCGCCGACGATGCCGGGCAGGGCGGCCGGCAGCACCACCTGCTTGATCGTCTCCGACTTGGTGGCGCCGAGGCCGTAGGCGCCCTCGCGCAAGGATTGCGGCACCGCGGTGATGACGTCGTCCGACAGCGAGGAGACGAAGGGGATGATCATGATCCCCAGCACCAGCCCGGCGGCCAGCGCGCTTTCCGAGGCGACGTCGAGGCCGAGGGCGAGGCCGGTGTCGCGCACGAACGGGGCGACGGTGAGGGCGGCGAAGAAGCCGTAGACCACGGTGGGGATGCCGGCCAGCACCTCGAGCAGCGGCTTGACCACCGCGCGGAAGCGGGGCAGGGCGTATTCCGCCATGTAGATTGCGGCGAGCAGGCCGATCGGTACCGCCACCACCAGGGCGATGCCGGCGATCAGCAGGGTGCCGGCGAACAGCGGCACCGCGCCGAACGCGCCCGAACTGCCGACCTGCCCGGCGCGCATCGCCGTCTGCGGGCTCCACGAGGTGCCGAACAGGAAGTCGGTCAGCGGCACGAACTGGAAGAAGCGCAGCGATTCGAACAGCAGCGACAGGACGATGCCGATGGTGGTGAAGATCGCCACGGTCGAGGAGATCATCAGCGCCACCGTCACCACCCGCTCGACCCGGTTGCGGGCGCGCAGGTCGCGATGGACCCGGGTGCGCGCCCAAACCAGTCCGGCGACGGCGACGCCAAGGGCCAGCGCGGCGTCGGCGGCGAACATCGTTTCGCGCAGGGCGAGCAGATGGTGGGCGGCCTCGGCCACCGCCGGGCTGCTCGGCGCGGTGCCGTTGTGGGCGACGTTACGGATCTCGTTGTAGACCAGCGCCAGCCGCTCGGCGGGCAGGGTGGCGAGATCGGGTGGCAGCGAGGCGGTGACCAGGGTGTGCAGCAGCGCCGGTTCGAACACCAGCCAGCCGACGACCACCAACAGGGCGGGCAGGCCGCACCACAGCGCCACCAGATAACCGTGATGGTTGGGCAGCGAATGCAGCAGGCGCGGATTGCCGCCGACGACCGCCAGGGCCTTGCGGCGCCCGGTGCTGAAACCGTAGGCGGTCAGGGCAAGAAGAACGAGGGTGAGGAGGATCAGCGACATGGAGCGGGTCTGGCTGGTGGGCGGGAGGGCGGAGCGCCGCGGCGGAGAGTAACAGAGCGCGACGGCGGCGGGGAAACAAACGCCCCGGCGGGAGCGTCCCGTCGGCCACCGGGGGAGACGGCCGGGATCATCGGAACAAGGGAAACGATAGCGGAGCGTGCTCGCCGGTCAGGCGTGCTTTCGACGCCGGGGCCAGCGCGCCCCATCCCCTGGTTCCTTTCAACATCGAATCTCCGATCGAGGCCAACACGGTGCCGCACCAGCGGCGCCCCCGGCTGCGTCGCCACCATAACCAGGGGGGGTTACGTCTCCTTGACGGTTTGATGAAGCTTTTATGACGGTCACGACGGCGGCGTCGAGACCACGGCGCGCCGGCCGCCGGACTTGCTGCCGCCTTTCGCTGTCTTGACCGAATGATGACAATCCTTTTGCCGGTAGGACCCGAAGCGGATGCGGCAAAAAGGCATCGTGACCGATGAGCGTATAAACGGGATCAGAGTTACGCACGCAAAAACAAATTTGTGTCTTGTCAGCGGGGAGGGGGCGACGGATGAACGGAAGACCTGAGGTGTTCTTGTCGGATGGCGCTGGTGATTCTTACCGAATGTATTTCTCGTTTTATTGAGCATTGCCGGGTCGGACGCTGTCTTTCGGCGAACACCCTGCGGGCCTATCGGACCGATCTGGCCGACTTCGCCGCCTTTGCCGGCGGGCGGAAAGCGGTCGATGGGATCGACCGCGCCCTGTTGCGGGGCTACGCGGCCCATCTGTTCGACGCGAAGGGGCTGAAGGAAAGCTCGGTCAAGCGGCGGATGGCGGCGCTGAAGGTGATGTTCCGCTGGCTGGAACGGGACGAGGTGATCGCGCTCAGTCCGTTTCACCGGCTTGACCTGACCATCCGCCTGCCGCGCCGTCTGCCCCGGGCGCTGTCCCCCGAGGAGATGCGCCGGCTGCTGGCTGCCGCCGAACGGGCCGCCAAGGGGGGCGGGTTCGCGGAGGTCCAAACCCGCTTCGTCATCGTCTGCCTGTTCACCACCGGATTGCGTATCGGCGAACTGGTCTCGGTCGGACTGGACGAGGTCGATCCGGTCGAGGCGACGATCCG
>JBDLVO010000287.1:0-2846 GCA_039804805.1 Pseudomonadota bacterium | reverse complement strand
GGTCATGGGTCAGGATCCTCGCAAGCAATCGGTCTTTCAGGAGGGACAGCATGCCCCACGCCGGCGGGCGGCGTCAAGTCAAGCCCTTGAGCCCGAAGGCTTTTTCTCAACCATCCCCCGGAGGCGGCACCACCTCCCAGGTGTCGTCGGCGCTGCGGCAGGCCACCACGTCGCGCACCAGCGGCGCGGCGCCGTCATCGCCGCTCTGCTGGCGCAGGGTGCGGCAGGGCCGGCCGCCGGCATCGGTCCAGCCCTCGCCGACCATCGTCACCCGGCCGCGATGGTCGCGCAATTCCCAGGCGACCGGCCGGCCGGGCTGGCCGGCCTCGGCGGCGGTGACGGTGGCGGCGGCCCACATCCGGCTGGGCGCGGGGTCGAGATAATCGCCGATGGTGATGCCGACCGCCGCGCCGGCGGCGAGGCCGGCCCCGGTCAGCGCCCAGGGGTAACGGGTGCCGATCGCCGCCACCCGTCCGAGCCCGGCCCCGATCGCGCCGCCGATCGCCCCGTCGGCGCGGGGCGGCTCGACCGGATCGGCCTCGGCGCAGCCGGCCAGAATCGCGGCAAGCAACAGGAGTGCCGGCGGTCGGATCGGACCCATCTCATACCCCTTCGCTGCGGAACGGCCGCGCCAGCAGCCCCTCGATCTCGGCATCGAGACCGGCGCTCCGGTTGAGCACCGCATCGATTGCCGCACAGATCGGCATCTCGATGCCATGTTTTTCCGCCATCCCGACCACGGCGGCGGCGGAATGGACCCCCTCGGTGACCGAATGGCGGCCGCCGAGGATCTCGGCCAGCGTCCGCCCCTCGCCCAGGGCGAAGCCGAGCGAGTAATTGCGCGACTGGGTCGAGGAGGCGGTCAGCATCAGGTCGCCCAGCCCCGACAGCCCCATCAGGGTCTCGATCCGGCCGCCCCGGGCCACGGCGAGCCGGGTCATCTCGGCCAGCCCCCGGGTGATCAGGGCGGCACGGGCATTGTCGCCGAAGCCGCGTCCCTCGACGATGCCGCAGGCGATCGCCAGCACGTTCTTGACCGCGCCGCCGATCTCGGCCCCGACCAGATCGTCGGACAGATAGGGGCGGAAGCTCGGGGTGCCGAGCGCCTCGACCAGCGCCTGCCCCAGCCCGGCATCGCCGCAGGCCAGGGTGATCGCGGTCGGCAGGCCGCGCGCCACCTCGGCGGCGAAGGTCGGGCCGGACAACACCGCCACCACCGCCTCCGGCAGTTCGGCCGCCACCACCTCGTGCATCAGGACGCAGCTCGCCAGCTCGATCCCTTTCGAACAGATCACCACCGGGGTGCCGGGCCGGCAGGCGGCGGCCAGGGCGCGACAGCCGGCGCGCAGATGCTGGGCCGGGGTCACCAGCAGCAGGGCATCGGCCGCCGCCACCACCCCGCCGAGATCGCCGCTGGCGGCGAGGCCGGGATCGAGCGCGACCCCGGGCAGGAACAGGTCGTTGCAGTGGCGGGCATTGACCGATTCGACCACCTCGGGCTCGCGCGCCCACAGCGCCACCGTCCGGCCCGCCCGCCGCGCCGTCACCGCCAGCGCGGTGCCCCACGCCCCGGCCCCGATCACGCCGATCCGTTCCAACCCGCTCATTTCCCGCCCCTTTCCGCCGTCTGCGCGAGCCCCCGGTTTACCCCGGCGGCGGCGGCGGGGCAAGCGCGGCCGGGGCGATACCTCGGCCGGGCTATTCGTCGGCGGCGAAGCGGTCGGGCGGCAGCGGCAGCGGCGCGGGCTCGCCCTCGCGCTGGGGGGTCAGCCACACCTCGGGCAGACGGGTGGTCGCCCGGGCGGCGGCGGCCGATTGGTAGCGGAAGGTCACCGTCATCGGCAGCACCGAGGCGCGCATCTCGCGCAGGAACAGGCCGCAGCCGCGCGAATACTCGCCGCCGGTGGCGTATTCGATCCGGTAGGTGCCGTCGGGAATGCCGCCGACGCCGATATGGAAGGTGGCGGGGACATAGGCCGCCAGCACCGTCGCCCCGGCCAGGGTCTTGAGCTTGACCACCCCGTCGCGGGCGCCGTCATTGTGCAGCAGCAGGCGGTGCTCGCCGCCGACCGGGTGGGACAGCACCTCGCCCGGACTCGGCGGCGCGCCGCGATGGTCGCGGCACCACGCGCTGCGGAAGCGTTCGCCCGAGCCGGCATAAAGCAGGCGGGTTTCGACGAAGCCCTCGATCCCGGCCGGGCTGCGCACCCCCACCCAGTCGGGATCCTCGGGGGTGGCGGTGATCTCGACCGGGGTGAAGCGGTCGAGCAGGGTCAGCACCGGGGCGCGCGGCAGCGGCGCCTCGCGCAGCTTCAGCCCGTCGACCGCGACGTGGCGGACCTCGCCGACCTCGGCCGGGGCCAGGGCGATCGCCGCGGCGGTCGAGGGCGGCGGTCGTTCCCACGGCTTGAGCGCGATCAGGGCGAACATCGCCAGGGTCAGCGGCAGCGCCGCCAGCGGCAGGACCTGGGGCAGGAACACCGGCCCGCCCAGCCGCCAGCGATTCTTCAGCCGCCGCGCCGGGGCGGGACCGGCGGCACCGCGCAACGCCGCCAGTTCGGCCCGCTCCGCCGCGCCCCGGGCGAACCGACCGGCCTGATCGAGCAGCGAATGGGCCAGCGCCGGATTGTCGCGGGCCAGGAACGCCGCCGCCTGATCGCGCAGCAGGCGGAAATTCTCCCCGCGCGGCCGCTGGCCGCCGAGCAGGGCGACGACCAGCGCCCAGGGCGTCAGCACCAGCCCGGGCGGCGACCACCAGCCCCGGCTCCAGCAGGCGATCGCGGTGGCGATCGCGGCGCGGTCGGCGCAGTCGCGGCAGAACAGGCCGGCGCGGCGATCGATTTTGG
>JBDLVO010000286.1:0-2523 GCA_039804805.1 Pseudomonadota bacterium | reverse complement strand
CGGTCACGACCAGGGGCCGGTCGATCTCGAATTGGTGGCGGCCACCGTCGCCTCCTATCTGGTGCCGGCCGCCACCCGGGCCGGGCGGAGCATCCGGGTCGGCGCTGACGGTCCGGCCCGGGTGACCGGCTCGGCCGAGACGATCGGGCAGGCGATCAACAATCTGATCGAGAACGCCCTCAGCCACGCTCCGCCCGGCAGCGCGGTCGAGGTCGAGGTGCGCGGCGGCGCCCACCCCCAGGTCCGGGTGCGCGACCACGGCCCCGGAATCGCCCCCGACGAGCGCGAACTGGTGTTCCAGCGCTTCTGGCGGCGCGACCGCCGTCGCGGCGGTGGGGCCGGGCTCGGTCTCGCCATGGTGCGGCGGGCGATGGAGCTGCATGGCGGCAGCGCCCATGTCGAGGCGGCTCCGGGCGGCGGGGCGTTGTTCGTGCTCGATTTCCCGCCGCCGCCCTGCTGAATCGGGCCGGCGGGCTTGACATCGGGGGGGGAATGGCGCAGGGTCGCCCTGCTCGTGCCGCTCCGGCGCGGGCCGCTCGCGGCCACGCGCAGCGGCGAAGGCCCTGTCCGGCCCGCCCCTTGTCCCGAGCCTCCGAATTCCTTCCCTTTGACCTCCGGTCGCGCGTCCGGGCGGTTTCCTTCAGGCCCCACCGCGACCGGTGGCGGTTTGTCCTGCCGTAGCATATCGCGCCGGGTCGATCCCGGGCGCGGGCCGGCGGGGATGCCATGAAAGAGAATTCATGACCTTGTTTGCCGATCTCGGCCTCGCCGAACCCTTGTTGCAGGCGCTCGCGGCCGAAGGCTACGCCCATCCCACCCCGATTCAGGAACAGTCGATCCCCTATCTGCTCGCCGGCAAGGACGTGCTGGGCCTCGCCCAGACCGGTACCGGCAAGACCGCCGCCTTCGCCCTGCCGCTGCTGCATCGCCTCGACATCGAGAAGAAGCGGGCGATGCCGAAAAGCACCCGGGTGCTGGTGCTGACGCCCACCCGCGAACTGGCGGTGCAGGTGGCGCAGAGCTTCCGTTCCTATGGCAGCCGGTACCGTCTGCGCCATGCCCAGGTGTTCGGCGGCGTCGGCATGGTGCCGCAGATCAAGACGATGGCCGGCGGCGTCGATATCCTGGTCGCCACCCCCGGCCGCCTGCTCGACCTGATGGGCCAGAACGCGATCCGGCTGGATTCGGTCGAGGCGCTGGTGCTCGACGAGGCCGACCGCATGCTCGACATGGGCTTCATCCAGCCGATCCGCCGCATCGTCGCCGCGCTGCCCAAGGCGCGCCAGACCGTGCTGTTCTCGGCCACCATGCCCGACAGCATCCTCGGCCTGGCCGAAAGCGTGCTGCATTGCCCGGTCCGGGTCGAGGTCGCCCCGGTGTCCTCCACCGCCGAGAAGATCGAGCAGCGGGTGCTGTTCGTCGATCGCGAGAACAAGCGGTCGCTGCTGACCAGCCTGCTGTCCGAGCGCAATGTCGAGCGCGCCCTGGTGTTCACCCGCACCAAGCACGGCGCCAACCGCGTCGCCGAACTGCTCGACAAGGCCGGCATCCCCTCCGACGCCATCCATGGCAACAAGTCGCAGGGCGCGCGGCAGAAGGCGCTCAACGATTTCCGTGACGGCCGCATCCGCGTCCTGGTCGCCACCGACATCGCCGCCCGGGGCATCGACGTCGACGGCGTCACCCATGTGTTCAATTACGAACTGCCCAACGAGCCGGAAAGCTACGTCCACCGCATCGGTCGTACCGCCCGTGCCGGTGCCAGCGGCATCGCTTTGTCGCTGTGCGACGCCGACGAGGTCGCCTACCTGCGCGCGATCGAGAAGACGATCCAGCAGAGCGTGCCGGTCGATGAAACCCACGCCTTCCACGCCCCGCACATCGCCCAGCGCACCGCTCGGGGTGGCGGTCGTCCCGCTCCGACCGGCCGGCGTACCGGCGGTCGTCCCGCCGGCCGCGCCGCCCAGCCGGCCCAGGCCAAGTCGGGCAAGCCGGCCGGTAAGCCCGCCGCCCGCAACGGCAACGGTGCCGCGCACAGCGGTCGCGCCGGCTGACGTCGAACAGAGGGGGAGGGAAGCGGGCGCCCGCCCGCACCCGGCCGGGGCGATGCCCCGGACCCCCTTTGTTTTCAGTCCCTGCTGAATCGGGCCCTGCTGAATCGGGCCCTGCTGAATCGGGATCGTCACCCCGATCCGTTCGTTGGTCATGTCGGGCGTCGCGTGGCGTTGGATTATTTCCACCATTTGACAAACCCATCCGGGGTCAATTCATAACGCGCCGTGGCATCGGTCTCTGCTTTCGCCGTCTTGCGCCGGCTGCCGGTAGTCCGCGCCGGTTTGGCGGCGACAGGGGCCGGAACGGCGATTTCCGGCCGTTCCGGCGGCACGGCCAGATCCTCGTCTTCCAGGACCTTGCCGCCGGCGGGCATGGCGGTGACGATCGGCATCGCCCGGCTGGCGGCGGTGATCAGGTCCGCCTCGTCAACGCCGCGCAGGCGGAACAGCAGCTCCGGCTGCTGGTCGA
>JBDLVO010000285.1:0-5800 GCA_039804805.1 Pseudomonadota bacterium | reverse complement strand
CCGGCCTCGACGAGATTCGCGGCCAGGGCGCCGATCTGGTGATGGTCGACGTCAAATGCGACATCCGCGCCCTGATCGATGCGCTGGAAACCGAGCGGATCACCCTGCCGGTGGTGGCCTGCGGCATCGCCTCCGACGCCTCGGCGGCGGTGCGGGCGATCAAGGCCGGCGCCAAGGAATACATTCCGTTGCCCCCCGACGCCGATCTGATCGCGGCGGTGCTGGCCGCCGTCACCGAGGAACGCCACAGCATCGTCTTCAAGGATCCGCGCATGGCGCAGACCCTGAAGCTGGCCGAGCAGGTGGCGGGCTCCGACGCCTCGATCCTGATCACCGGCGAATCCGGCACCGGCAAGGAACTGGTCGCCCGCTTCATCCACCGCAAGAGCCGGCGCGCCGACCGCCGCTTCGTCGCGGTCAATTGCGCCGCGATCCCCGAGACCCTGCTCGAATCCGAATTGTTCGGCCATGAGAAGGGCGCCTTCACCGGCGCGGTGGCCCGCCGGATCGGCAAGTTCGAGGAAGCCAACGGCGGCACCCTGCTGCTCGACGAAATCTCCGAGATGGACGTCCGGCTCCAGACCAAGCTGCTGCGGGTGTTGCAGGAACGGGAAATCGACCGGGTCGGCGGCAGCCAGCCGGTCAAGGTCGATGTCCGCATCCTCGCCACCTCCAACCGGCAGATGGAGGAGGCGGTGCGGCAGGGAACCTTCCGCGAGGATCTCTATTATCGCCTCAACGTCGTCACCCTGGCCCTGCCGGCGCTGCGCGAGCGTCCGCTCGACATCCCGGTGCTGGCCGAGCATTTCGCCAAGCGCTACAGCGAGAGCAACGGCCTGCCGCTGCGGCCGCTGACGGTCGAGGCGCGCCAGATGCTGACCCGCCACGGCTGGCGCGGCAACGTGCGCGAACTGGAGAATTGCATGCACCGTGCCGTCCTGCTGGCCCAGGGCAACGAGATCGGCCCCGAGGCGATCCTGCTGAGCGGCGCCCCCGCCGCCGGCCCGGCCGACCCGGTGGTGGCCCAGGCCGCCGCCGCCGCCGCCGCGGTCACCAGCGGCGCCCGCTCGCCGCTGGTCGGCAAGACCGTGGCCGAGGTCGAGCGCGACCTGATCCTCGACACGCTCAACGCCTATCTCGGCAACCGCACCCACGCCGCCAACATTCTCGGCATCTCGATCCGCACCCTGCGCAACAAGCTCAAGCAGTATGCCGACGAGGGAATCGCGGTGCCGCCGCCGGCCGGCGTCGAACCCGACCGCGCCACATTGTAACCGGGAGAAGCAAGGATGGCCGGCGGCGAGATGGCGAACGCGACGGTGGCGACCCGGCAGATGCTGAACCGGCTGGGCATGGCGGCGCGCCGGGGCGACGTCGCCCTGGCCGGCGGCGTGATCCTGATCCTGGCGGTGCTGATCCTGCCGCTGCCGCCCTGGATGCTCGATGTCGGCCTGTCGCTGTCGATCACCATCTCGGTGCTGATCCTGATGGTGTCGATCTTCATCGAGCGGCCGCTGCAATTCAGCTCGTTCCCGACGGTGCTGCTGATCACCACCCTGATCCGCCTCGCCCTCAACCTCGCCTCGACCCGGCTGATCCTGTCGCACGGGCATGAGGGGGTGGAGGGCGCCGGTCAGGTGATCGCCGCCTTCTCCAGCTTCATCATGAGCGGCAATTTCGTCATCGGGATCATCGTGTTCGCGATCCTGGTGATCGTCAATTTCGTGGTGATCACCAAGGGCTCGACCCGCATCGCCGAGGTGGCGGCCCGCTTCACCCTCGACGCGATGCCGGGCAAGCAGATGGCGATCGACGCCGATTTGTCGGCCGGGCTGTGCGACGAGGCCACCGCGCGCAAGCGGCGTAGCGAGCTGGAGCAGGAATCCGCCTTCTTCGGCGCGATGGACGGCGCCTCGAAATTCGTCCGCGGCGACGCCATCGCCGGCCTGATGATCACCGCGATCAACGTCATCGCCGGGATGGTGATCGGCATGGCCCAGAACGGGCTGAGCTTTTCCCAGGCGGCCGACATCTACACCAAGCTGACCGTCGGCGACGGTCTGGTGACCCAGGTGCCGGCGCTGATCGTCTCGGTCTCGGCCGGCATGCTGGTGACCAAGGCCGGCATCCACGAGGCGGTCGACCGCGCTTTGTTCGCCCAGTTGGCCGGCTATCCCCGCGCCGTCGGCATGGCGGCCGCGCTGATGACGATGATGGCGCTGGTGCCGGGGATGCCGTTCCTGCCCTTCGCCATCCTCGGCGGCGGGATGGGCACCGCCGCCTTCTTCCTCGACCGGATGAAGCGGAACGAGGCCGAGGAGGAGCAGCGCAGCGAGGCGGCCAAGACCGCCCAGCAGGCCCCGGTGTCGGAGGAGCCGATCTCCACCGCGCTCCGGATCGATCTGGTCCGGCTCGAACTGGGCTACGGCCTGCTCCAGTTGATCAACAATCCCAAGGGTCAGCGTCTGACCGAGCAGATCAAGTCGTTGCGCCGCGCCATCGCCGCCGAAGTCGGCTTCGTGATGCCGAGCGTGCGCATCCAGGACAACATGCAACTGCCGGCCAATTCCTACGTGATCTTCATCAAGGAGGTCGAGGCCGGGCGCGGCGACCTGCGGCCGACCATGCTGCTGGTGATGGATCCGCGCGGCGAGCCGATCTCGCTGCCGGGCGAAAAGACCCGCGAGCCGACCTTCGGCCTGCCGGCGATGTGGATCGACCCCGCCGCGCGCGAGGAGGCGCTGTTCCGCGGCTACACCGTGGTCGATCCGCCGACGGTGGTCACCACCCACCTGACCGAGGTGGTCAAGGACAACATGGCCGAGATGCTGAGCCATGCCGAGACCCAGAAGCTGCTCGACGACCTCGACAAGGAACAGCACAAGCTGATCGGCGAGTTGATCCCCAACCAGATGACCGTCGGCGGTCTGCAACGGGTGTTGCAGAACCTGCTGGCCGAGCGGGTGTCGATCCGCGATTTGCCGACCATCCTCGAAGGGGTGGCCGAGGCCTGCGGCCACACCCGCAACGTCACCATGATCACCGAGCACATCCGCTCCCGCCTCGCCCGCCAGATCTCCGACGCCAATTGCGGCCCGCAGGGCTTCATCCCGCTGCTGACCCTGTCGCCGGAATGGGAACAGGCCTTCGCCGAATCCCTGGTCGGCGCCGGCGAGGAAAAGCAGATCTCGATGCCGCCGTCGCAGTTGCAGGATTTCATCAACCGGGTGCGCCAGACCTTCGAGCGCTTCGCGATGCAGGGCGAGACCCCGGTGCTGCTGACCAGCCCGATGGTGCGGCCCTATGTCCGCTCGATCATCGAACGCTTCCGGCCGATGACGGTGGTGATGAGCCAGTCGGAAATCCACCCCAAGGCCCGCATCAAGACGCTGGGGCAGATATGAGCGCGCGGATCGGACCACGGGCTGACGGAAGGGCCGGGCGATGCGGCTGAAATCCTTCACCGCGCCGACGATGTCCGAGGCGATGGAGATGGTCCGCGCCGAACTGGGCGACGACGCCATCATCGTCTCGACCCAGCGCGCCGCCGGCAGCAAGGGGGTGCGGATCACCGCCGCGCTGGAACATGCCGAGGCCGACCTCGCCGTCGCCGAATTGCTGGGCGAAAGCAACACCGCCAGCGCCGCCGAACAGGTGCGCGCGGTGCTGGTCGAACACGGCACGCCGGCCCGGCTGGTCGAGCGGCTGGTCAACGCCGCCCGCACCGCCGAGATCGCCGATCCGGTGCTGGCCTGCGCCGCCGCGCTGGAGGCCGGCTTCGCCTTCGCCCATCTGCCCGAACATGCGGCGCCGCGTCCGTTCATGCTGGTCGGGCCCAACGGCTCGGGTAAGAGCGTCAGCGTCGCCAAGCTGGCGGCGCGCTCGGTGCTGAAACAGCGCCGGGTGGGCGTGATCACCTGCGACAATCTGCGCGCCGGCGCGGTCGAGCAGCTCGCCGCCTTCACCTCGATCCTCGAGATCGAGCTGGTGCGGGCGCGCGGCCCCGAAAGCCTCGCCCGCGCCGTGGCCGACAGCCAGGGGCGCTTCGACCTGACCCTGATCGATTCGCCCGGCCTCAACCCGTTCCGTCAGGCCGACATGGATTACCTCCAGGCGCTGATCGAGGCGGCCGACGTCGAGCCGATCCTGGTGCTGGCCGCCGGCGGCGACGCCACCGAGGCGGCCCAGATCGCCGAGGCCTTCGCCACCGTCGGCGCCACCCGGCTGTTCGCGACCCGGCTCGACACCACCCGCCGCCTCGGCGGCACCCTGGCCGCGGCCGAGGCCGGCCAGCTCGCCTTGTGCGACGTCTCGGCCAGCCCGCACGTCGCCTCCGGCCTGTCGTCGATTTCCGCCTTGTCCCTGGCCCGGCTGATCATGCCCTCGGCCACGCCGGCCGGTCCCCTCTCCGCCTTGGCCGTCCCCCCGTCCCCGACCACGTCGTCCCCGGGCGCCTCCCTGTGGACCGAGGCCTCCGCCCCATGAGCAACACCCCGATGACCTCCCCGGACGCCCCCACCCTCGCCCCCCGTCCCCTGCTGCGGACCAAGGGGCGGAACATCATCGCGGTCGCCTCGGGCAAGGGCGGAGTCGGCAAGACCTGGTTCGCCATCACCCTGTCCCACGTCCTCGCCCGCTCCGGCCAGAAGGTGCTGCTGTTCGACGGCGATCTCGGCCTCGCCAACGTCGACATCCAGCTCGGCCTGATGCCCAAGGCCGACCTCGGCAGCGTGTTCTCGGGGCGGATGACCCTCAATCAGGCGACGGTCGGGTTCGGCGCCGGCGGCTTCGACGTGATCGCCGGCCGCTCCGGCTCGGGCACCCTCGCCAACATCCCGCTGTCGCGCCTGCAGATGCTGAGCGAGGATCTGGTGATGCTGGCCGGCAGCTACGACCGGGTGGTGGTCGATCTCGGCGCCGGGGTGGAAAAGCCGGTGCGCGCCTTCGCCCAGTCGGCCGGGACGATCATCGTCGTCACCACCGACGAGCCGACCTCGCTGACCGACGCCTATGCCTTCATCAAGGTCACCCAGCTCGAACGGCCCGGCTGCGACCTCCGGGTGATCGTCAACATGGCCAATTCGACCCGGGAGGGCGAGCGGATCTACAACACCCTGCTCAAGGCCTGCGAGGGGTTCCTCAAGATCTCGCCGCCGCTGGCCGGGGTGATCCGCCGCGACCTCAAGGTGCGCGAGGCGATCCGCAACCAGATGCCGATCATGATCCGCTCGCCCCACACCGAAGCCGCCGCCGACGTCGAGGCGATCGTCGAGCGTCTGGTGCGGACCCGGTAGGCGGATGGAACCGCTGCTGCCGTCGGGCGGCCTGACCGCGCTCGCCTCCTCTTCCGGCGGCGCCGCGCTCCTGCTGCTGACCCCGGCCGGCACCGACGGCGCCCAGGCGCTGGTCCGCCTCGCCCAGGGCACCACCCGGATCGAGGTCACCGTCATCGCCGCCAGCCCGGCCACCACCACCTCGCCCGCCACCAGCGGGTTTCCCGGCGTCGTTACCCCCAATCCGGCCACGACGTCCCAGAGTTTCTCCCCCGCCGCCAGCCCGCGCGGCACGGTGCAGGTTGCGCTGGGCGACGGCGGCACGCTCGATCTGCGCGGCTGGGACGGCCCGCCCCTGGCCGCCGGCACCCGCCTGACCCTGCAAATCCAGCCGCAGGGCGACAGCGTCGGCCTGCGCCTGCTGGCGGTCAACGGCCGCCCGCTCGCCCCGACCTCCCTCGCCCCGACCCCGCTCGCCCCGGCCTTGGCCGCCGCGCCGCCCGCACCGGCGGCGGGGCCATCGCCCC
>JBDLVO010000284.1:0-4592 GCA_039804805.1 Pseudomonadota bacterium | reverse complement strand
CACCGAGGAGGCCGCCCGCGCCGCCGCCAAGGCCCGGCTGGGGGCGCTGAAGCGGGGGACGGTGACGCTGTCGCTCGCCAACCTGATCGGCAAGCCCACCGCCGCCGCCGAGGCGCCGCTCACCGTCGCCAACGCCCATCCCGAGGCCGACGCGATCGCCTGGATCATCAAGGAGACCACCCACACCTTCACCCAGAGCGGCTACACCACCCAGATCGAGGCCGAGGTGCAGGCGTGAGGGCGGGACGACATTCCCCACCGGCTCCGGCCGGCGGGGGCCGGGGCGCGGCAACGCCCCGAGCCACGGGGCACAGACCCCGCATGACCAGATCCGGCCGACATCAGGCCACCCCGCCACCTCCGCGCGGAGGCGGGGCCGTTGTACTGGCGTACATCTATGGAGTCCATCCGTTGTGGCTGCGGCCGCCTGCTTTTGAAGGCGACCGGCCCGCTCGACATCGAGGTCAAATGCCCCCGTTGCGGGGCGATCAACCGCATCCAGAGAGCCACGAGCCCCACACCCGAGCGCCCGCGAGCGTCCGAGGATTCGTCAAAGTGACCAAATCTGCCCCTGTTGCCGTCCGTCCGATCTCGCCGGCCGCCCCTTATGTCGGTGGCAAGCGCCTGCTGGCCCGGGAGATCATCACCCGAATCGGCGCGGTACCGCACCATTGCTACGCCGAGCCATTCGTCGGCATGGGCGGTGTCTTCTTGCGTCGCCCACTGGCGGCCCGGTCCGAGGTGGTCAACGACATTTCCCGAGACGTCTTCACCTTCTTCCGGGTGATCCAGGAGCATTTTGCCTATTTCACCGACTATCTCCGCTTCCGGCTGGCCAGCCGGGCAGAGTTCGAGCGGCTGTCGACCGTCGATCCGGCGACGCTGACCGACATCCAGCGCGCCGCCCGGTTCCTTTACCTCCAACGGACGGCATTCGGCGGCAAGGTCTCCGGCAGGGTATTCGGGGTATCGCCGGCCAACGGCAGCCGGTTCAACATCACCCGGGTGGTCCCCTTGCTCGAGGATCTCCACGAGCGGCTGGCCGGGGTGGTCATCGAGTGCCTGCCTTATGCCGAGTTCATCCGGCGTTACGACCGGCCCGACACCCTGTTCTATCTCGACCCGCCATACTGGGCCTGCGAGCGGTACTACGGCGCGGGAGTGTTCGGGCGGGAGGATTTCGAGCGGCTGGCCGATTTGCTGGCCGGGCTGCGGGGCAGCTTCATCATGAGCCTGAACGACACTCCCGGTGTCCGGGAGGTGTTCAAAGGCTTTCAAATCGAGGCGGTGGAGACCCGTTATTCGGTTTCAGCGGGCGCCAACCGTCCCGCCGGGGAGGTGATCATTTCAGGGTAAGTGCCGAGCTTCATGCTGCAAAAGCATCTGTCTGGCTTTGCGAGACCATGTGGCGCGCTACATCGGTTTCGCCCGGGTCGAGCATCGCGCAGGCGAAGCGCAGGGCGTTGGCGAACTGGCGCAGGTTGCCGGGCCAGCGATACCGGGCCAGCGCCGTCGCCAGTCCGGGGGCAAGGCGCAGCCGCTCGCCCGGGGCGAACTCGGCCAGCAGCCGGGCGGCGAGGGCGGCGAAATCGCCGCGTTCGCGCAAGGGTGGCAGGGTCAGGGTCAGGCCGTTGAGGCGGTAATAGAGATCGGCGCGGAAGCGTCCGGTGTCGATCTCGGCCTTCAGCGGGCGATGGCTGGCGGCGATCAAGGCGAAATCGACCGCCACCGGCTTGCCGCCGCCGAGCGGCACCACCCGCCGTTCCTGCAACACCCGCAGCAGTCGTCCCTGGAGGCTGAGCGGCATGTCGCCGATCTCGTCGAGGAACAGGGTGCCGCCATCGGCCTCCCGGATCCGGCCGGGGGCGCCGTCGCGGCGGGCGCCGGTGAAGGCGCCGGGGGCATAGCCGAACAGTTCGGCCTCGATCAACGGCTCGGGCAAGGCGGCGCAATTGACCGCCACCAGCGGCCGGTCGCGGCGGGGGCCGGCGGCATGGATGGCGGTGGCGAACAATTCCTTGCCGACGCCGGATTCGCCCTGGAGCAGGATCGGGATCGGCTTGCCCAGCACCCGGCGGGCGCGGTCGAGCAAGGTGCGCATCCGGGCATCGCCGGTATCGAGCGCGGCGAGGGCGTCCTGCGGTGCCGCCACCGGTGTCGGCGCGGGCCGGGCCGGGCGGGCGGCGGCAGGGGGGCGCGGCGGTGCCAGTGCCACCGCGTGGCGGCGCAGGGGATCGACCCGGACGAACAGGGGCCGCCCGGCGCCGGTCCGCCCGCTCAGCGGCCGCTCGGCTCCGGCATGGGCGTGGTCGAGCAGCATCGCGGCGGACAGCCCCAGCAGCGGCTCGATCCGCGCCCGGCCGAGATCGCCGCAGCCCAGCCCGAGCAGCGCCCGGCCGGCCGGGGTGGCGGCGATCACCCGGCCGTCCTCGCTCAGCGCCACCAGACCCTCGGCCAGGGTGCCAAGCCCCTCGGCCTGGGGATGCAGCCGCAGCCGCAGCGCCCCGGCCGCCTCGGCCTCGAACAGCGCCCGCTCGATCATCTGGCCGGCGGCGGCGATCAGGCCGAGGGCATGGGGCGGGCGGGCCCGATGCGGCCCGGAAATGTCGATCACCCCGAGCAGGGTGCCGTCCGGTCCGGCCAGCGGGGCGGCGGCGCAGGTCAGGAAACGGTGGGGGGCGAGGAAATGCTCGGCGCCATGCACCGACACCGGCGCCGCCTCGGCCAGCGCGGTGCCGATGGCGTTGGTGCCGCGCGCGGTCTCGTCCCAGCAGGCGCCCGGCCGCAGGGCCACCCGGTCGGCCCGTTCGAGGAAGGCGGCGTCGCCCAGCGCGTCGATCACCAGCCCGGCCTGATCGGCCAGCAGCACCACGCTGCCGGAATCGCGCAGATGGGCGTGCAGATATTCCATCACCGGCCGCGCCCGCCGCAGCAGGTGGTGGCGGCGGTCGATCGCCCCGTCGAGGCCAAGCCGGCCGCTTTCTCCGAGGGGGGCCGAGCCGGGATGCAGCCCGGCGGCGAGGCAACGCTGCCAGGAACGGCAGACGGCGGGGTCGATCGTCCCCGGCGGCGGCAATTCGCCATGATCGAGCAGGGCGCGGGCGTCGCGCAGCCGGGACGGTGCCCGGCCTCCGGTCTGGGTCATCGTCTGGAACCTCCCTGTGGGGTCGGGTCTTTGCCCTTCCCTCGTGCTTTGCCCGTCAGTTTCGGCAAGGAGGGGCGACCAAGGCAAGAAAAACCTGAACCCGCCGCCCGTTGTTCCGTTTTGCCACAGCGTCCCGCAACGGAACGGCGCGCCCGATGGCACAGCTGCGGACCTTTCCTTTGAAAAATAACGAAAAAAGCGTTTGGCACGCCGGGTGCTGTACGAAAGGGACGCCCCGGCCCGACGGCGGGGGCCAAGACCGAAAAAACAGGGAGGACCCCTTAATGACTCATCTGTCCCCCGCCACCGCCGCCGCCACGGTGGTGTCGATCAAGAGCCGCTACGACAATTTCATCGGCGGCGCCTGGCGCGCGCCGCTCGAGGGCGCCTATTTCGACACCGTCACCCCGATCACCGGGCAGGTGATCAGTCAGGTGGCGCGGTCGCAGGCCCATGACGTCGACCTGGCGCTCGACGCCGCCCACGCCGCCGCCGATGCCTGGGGCCGCACCAGCGTCGCCGAGCGGGCGCTGATCCTCAACCGCATCGCCGACCGGATGGAGGCCAACCTCGAAAAGCTGGCCACCGCCGAGACCATCGACAACGGCAAGCCGATCCGCGAGACGCTGAACGCCGACATCCCGCTGGCCGTCGACCACTTCCGCTACTTCGCCGGCTGCGTGCGTGCGCAGGAGGGCGCTTTAAGTCAGATCGACAAGGACACCGTGGCCTATCACTTCCAGGAACCGCTGGGCGTGGTCGGCCAGATCATTCCGTGGAACTTCCCCATCCTGATGGCCGCCTGGAAGCTGGCTCCGGCGCTGGGTGCCGGCAACTGTGTGGTGCTGAAGCCGGCCGAGAGCACGCCGGTGAGCATCCTGGTGTTGACCGAACTCATCGCCGACCTGCTGCCGCCCGGCGTGCTGAACATCGTCAACGGCTTCGGCCGCGAGGCCGGCATGCCGCTGGCCACGTCCAAGCGCATCGCCAAGATCGCCTTCACCGGCAGCACCGCCACCGGCCGCGTCATTGCGCAGGCCGCGGCCACCAACCTGATTCCCGCCACGTTGGAACTGGGCGGCAAGAGCCCCAACCTGTTCTTCGACGACGTGATGGCCGAAGACGACGCCTTCCTGGACAAGGCCATCGAAGGCCTGGTGCTGTTCGCGTTCAACCAGGGCGAGGTCTGCACCTGCCCCAGCCGCGCGGTCATTCAGGAAAGCATCTACGACCGCTTCATCGAACGCGCGCTGGTGCGCGTGGCTGCCATCAAGCAGGGCAACCCGCTGGACACGGAAACCATGATCGGCGCGCAGGCCAGCGCCATCCAGCAGGACAAGATCCTGAGCTACCTGGACCTGGGCAAGCAGGAAGGTGCGCAAGTGCTGTGCGGCGGCGCGCAGGCTTCCCTCGGTGGTGACCTGGACGGCGGCTACTACGTGCAGCC
>JBDLVO010000283.1:0-12635 GCA_039804805.1 Pseudomonadota bacterium | reverse complement strand
GATCCGGCCCGCCGAGCGCGCCAGCCCCTCGACCATCGCGTTGGTGCCGTGGGCCTGGTCAGCGGCGGCGGCGGAGATCCGCGCCGCCTCGCTGACCTGCCGGTTGATCTCGCCGATCGAGGCCGACAATTCCTCGGTGGCGGTGGCCACCGTCTGCACGTTGGCGGAGGTCTGGCGCGACGAGGCGGCGACGCCCGAGGCGAGGGTCGAGCTGCGCTGTGCCCCCGCGCGCATGTCGCGGGCGATGTCCTGCATGCCGGCGGCCTGGGCGGAAACGCCCTCGACCATCTCGAGCATCGCCGCCTCGAAGTGGTCGGCCACCGCCAGCGCGGCCTCGCGCCGCTGGGCGGCGGCGCGCGCCTCGCCCTCGGCCCGGTCCGCCTCCAGCCCGCGCATCCGCAGGGCGTTGTCCTTGAACACCCGGACCGCCTCGGCCATCTGGCCGATCTCGTCGTGCCGGCCGCTGCCGGGGATCTCGACCGCCAGATCACCGGCCGCGAGCCGTTCCATCGTCGCGGTCATCCGCCGGATCGGACGCGACAGCGAGGCGCCGACCCAGGCCCCCACCCCGCAGATCAGCAGCATGATCGCCACCGCCGACAACACCAGGGTATCGCGGGTCTGGCTGGCGGTGGCGACAATGGTGGCGTAGGGGACGCTGACGGCGAAGCCCCAGGTTTCGGGTGCCGCGCCGAACCGCACCGGCACCATCAGCGCCACCATCCGCGCCCCGCTGACCGGGTCGAGGTATTCGGTTTCGGCCGGCTGACCGCCGGCGACCCGGCGCAGCAGGTCCTTGGCCCAGGCATCGGCCGCCGGCTTGCCGAGGCGGGCCGAATCGGGATGGCCGACCCACTGCCCGTCCGAGGAGATCAGGCTGGCAAATCCGTTCCCCATCGGCCGCAGCGCCCCGAGCCGGGCCTGAAGGTCGGTCAGGCTGAGATCGGCGGTGATCACCCCCCGGGGGGTGCCGGCCACCGTCACCGGGGCGACCACGGTGGTCATCAGCACCGTCTTCTTGTCGACCTCGTAGGGATAAGGCGGGGTGATCGCCTCGCGCCGTTCCGAGATCGGGCGGTAATACCAGTCCTGTTCGGCGGGATCACCGGTCAGCGGGGTCGGCTCGACCGTCACCTGCCCGGCGGAGCGGAAGACGTAGAGCAGCGCCCGCCCGTCCTTGTCGCCAAGGGGACCGCCGGCGTGGCGGGCCTCCTGGCCGTCGGCACCGGGCTCGAGGCCGAGATAGATCCCGGTGATCGCGGGGGTCCGCTCCAGCGTCGCCTTCAACGCCTGGACGATGGCGGCACGGTCGAAGCTGCCACCGGCCAGGGCGCTGCCGATCCAGACCGCATTGGCCCGGGTGGCGGTCAGCGCCGATTCGATGGCACGGGTGGTGGTTTCGGCCTCGCGGACCGCCTCGACCCGGATCAGATCGCGCGCAAATCGCTCGTCGGCATGAAACTGATAGTATGAAATAAATGCCGCCAGCGCGCCAAGACTGAGTAGCGCCACCGTCAGCAACGGGATAACAATCTTAGCGCGGATCGACAGAGCACGAACATTCATTACGACCTCGCCTCGCGATGTGGCGCCGGGCTGACTCCGGACGCGCCAGCGATTACCTGACGACAGCGTCGTTTGATCCGGAAGATACCACGGATGATCTTATCATGGCAGCCGAAGCGGCCAGGATGAAAGATCGGAGTCCGCCGAAAGGGAGCGATCCGCTACCCCCAAAGGAGGGGACGCAGTGTCGAAATCACGCGCGGATCATCCCTTGCGGTGATCCGGCCTACCCTTCTGCACAGATGAAATCGGACGGGGCCTTGCCGCATTGTCGGGCGGTGGCGGGACACCTTCCCCCGCACACCGGCCGCGGATTGCCCCCCCTGACAGATCCACGGCCTTCCGCCGGACGACAGACCGCCCCACACGCACCCCCCCGCGTGTGGGGCACTGTCCTGTGGGGATGCCGCGCCTCAGCCGCGCAGCCGGGCCTCGACCTCGGGCAGGGCCTCGGGGGTGCCGACATGGAACCAGTCGCCGTCATGGACGATCGCGCCCAGCCGCCCAGCCGCCAGGGCGCGGTCATAGAGCAGGTTGAGCGAGAACCGCCCCGCCGGCGCGTCGGCGAACAGCCGGGGATGGAGGATCTGCACCCCGGTGAACAGATAGGGCGCCGCTTCCGCCGCGCCGCGCCGGCGCGGGATCCCGTCCTCCGCCAGAAAGAAATCGCCCACCCCGTCATAGCCGACCGCCCGCGCGACCGGATGGAGCAGCAGCAGCGCGTCCAGCGCGGTTTCGTCCCAGGCGGCGCGCAGCCGCTCCAGCGCCGGCACCGCTCCATCGCGCCACAGGATGTCGGCATTGACGACGTAGAAGGCATCGGCGCCCAGCCGGGGCAGCGCGCGGGCGACGCCGCCGCCGGTTTCCAGCAAGTCGTCCTCGGGCGACAGGATGATGCCGGGCCGGCCGGCGAGATGGGCGGCGATCTGCTCGCCCAGCCAGTGGCAATTGACCACGATCTCGGCCACCCCGGCGGCGGCAAGGGCGTCGAGGGCCCGGTCGAGCATGCTGCGCCCGGCCACCACCACCAGCGGCTTGGGCCGGGTCAGGGTGATCGGCCGCATCCTGAGCCCGAGCCCGGCGGCCAGCACCATCGCATGCGACGGCGCCGGACTCATGGCGCCGGCACCCCGCGCGTGGCGGGCGGGATCTCGCGCTCGAACCAGTCGGCCAGCGAAACCAAAGCGGGATGAGCCAGCGCCCGCTCCAGCAGGCGCCACACCCGGGGGATGTGGACCAGATAGCCGGGCTTGCCGTCGCGCCGGGCGAGGCGGGTGAAGATGCCGATCACCTTGGCGTGACGCTGGGCCGCCATCACCGCCCACGAGGCGTCGAACACCACCCGGTCGAGCCCGACCCGGTCGAGCCAGCGTTGCTTCATCCGCTCGACCAGCAGCGGATCGATGTCGCGGCGGGCATCCTCCAGCAGCGACATCAGGTCATAGGTGGCGGGGCCGGCCACCGCGTCCTGGAAATCGAGCAGGCCGCAGCCGGCCAGGCCGGGGCGGTCGAGCCGCATCAGATTGTCGACATGGAAGTCGCGCAGCACCAGGGTGGTGGGCGCCAGCCGGGCCAGCGGGAACAGGGTGCGCCACAGCCGGTGGTAATCCTCGCGCGCCGGGGCGGAGAGGCCGCGCCCGGTCACCGCCGGCAGATACCACTCCGTCAGCAAACCGGCCTCGGTCAGCAGCTTTTCATCGTCATAGACCGGCAGACCGGGCGGAACCGCGTCGGGACGGGTGGCGATCTCGGCCAGCACGTCGGTGGCCAGGGCGTACAATCCGGCCTCGTCGGCGCCGGCGGCGAGACAGCGGGTATAGGTGTCGTCGCCAAGATCCTCCAGCAGCAGCAGGCCGTTGGCCTCGTCCACCGCCAGCAGGCGCGGCGCCGACAGGCCGAGCCCGACCAGATGGCGGGCCAGGGCGACGAACGGGCGGACATCCTCCTGCGGCGGCGGCGCGTCCATCAGCACCGCCCGCTCGGCGCCCCGGTAGAGCCGGTGGTAATGGCGGAAGCTGGCATCGGCGGCGAGGGGATGGATCTCGGCCTCACCCCAGCCGTGAGCGGCCAGGAAGGGACGGATCAGGGCGGCACGGGCGGGGGTCACGAAATCAGCTCTCCGAGTCGGTCGGCCCAGGCGGGCGACGGGGTCAACAAGGCGCGGCGGGCACCATCGGGCCCGCCCTCCTCCAGGGTCAGGTCGAGCCGGGCCGCCGGCAGCAGCCCGCCCAGCCGGTCCGGCCATTCGATCAGGCTGATGCCGTCGGCGAAGGCGTCGTCGATGTCGAGTTCGATCGCGTCGTCGGGGGCGTCGAGGCGGTAGAGGTCGAAATGCCACACCCGGCCGGCCTCGGTGTCATAGACCTGGACCAGGGTGAAGGTCGGGCTCGGCACCTCCTCGTCGGGACCGGTCAGGGCGCGGACGAAGGCGCGGGCCAGGGTGGTCTTGCCGGCCCCCAGCCCGCCGCGCAGGGCGATCACGTCGCCGGGGCGGGCACGGGCCGCCAGCGCCCGGCCGAGCCGGCAGGTGGCGGCTTCGTCGGGCAGGGAGACGGTTACGGGCAGGCTCATCCGGCGCTCCGGTCAGACCCCGGCGGCGCGGCACGGCAACACCGGCCGGCGGCGGGTCAATCGAGGAAACGGGCGACGGTCTGGAGGAAATTGGCGACCGAGATCGGCTTGGCGATATAGCCCTCGCAGCCGCCCTCGCGGATCTTCTCCTCGTCGCCCTTCATCGCGAAGGCGGTGACGGCGATCACCGGGATGCCGCGCAGATCGCTGTCTTCCTTGAGGATCCGGGTGATTTCGAGCCCGGAGATCTCCGGCAATTGGATATCCATCAGGATCAGGTCGGGATGATGGGCCCGGGCGATGTCGACCGCCTCGCGCCCGTCCTTGGTCTGCAACGTCTGGTAGCCGTTGGCCTGAAGCAGATCGTTGAACAACTTCATATTGAGGTCGTTGTCCTCAACGATCAAAACTGTCTTCGCCATAATACTACCTGCCCCGACGCTTCTTCCGGCTGCCGGCGCGCCACAGGGGATCGGCCGGCACGGCCCTTCCGGCCGTGCGGGCCATCATCGCGTTTTCGGCGAAGGGAGTCAAACGACGGTCGCGCGGAACAACCGAACGCTTCAGCGCCGCCGCCGCCGACAACCGGCCGGACCGGCTCAATCGGCCCCGTCGGGAAAGTCGGCCCCGAGCGACACCGCCCGCCAGCGTTCGAGATCGCGCGACAGATCGCGGATCTTGGCCTCGGCGGTGGCGACGGCCTGCCGCCCCAGCAGCAGATGCAACGGCGGCTCGGCCGCCTCGACCGCCTGGAGGATCGCGGCGGCGGCGCGGACCGGGTCGCCCGGCTGGTTGCCGCTGTAGCCCTGGATGGTGGCGCGGCGGATTCCGGCGGTGTCGGCGTAATCCGCGATCGCCACCCGGGGCGTGCGCAGCGAGCGGCCGGCCCATTCGGTGCGGAACGGGCCGGGCTCGACCAGCGTCACCTTGATCCCGAGCGGGGCGGTTTCGCGCGCCAGCGCCTCGCACAGCCCCTCGACCGCGAACTTGCTGGCGTTGTAGTAGCCGATGCCGGGAAAGCCGGCCAGCCCGGCCATCGAGGACAGGGTCAGGATGTGGCCGCGCCGCCGCGCCCGCATCCCCGGCAGCACCGCCCTGGTGACGGCGACCACGCCGAAGACGTTGGTCTCGAACAGGTCGCGCACCGCGTCGTCCTCGCCTTCCTCGATCGCGGCGAGATAGCCGTAGCCGGCATTGTTGACCAGCACGTCGATCCGGCCGAAGCGGGCCTCGGCCAGCGCCACCGCCTGGGCGATCTCGTCGGGGCGGGTGACGTCGAGCCGCGCCACCAGCGCGGCGGGATCGGTGGTGAATTCGGCCAGGCTGGCCGGGTTGCGGGCGGTAGCGACGACGCGGTGGCCATGGGCCAGCACCGCGCGGGCCAGTTCGCGGCCCAGACCGGCCGAGCAGCCGGTAATCAGCCAGACGGGAGAAGCATCGGTCATCGCGGGTCCCTCCTCGGCCAGGGGCGCGGCCCGGGCGGGCGGCGCCGGCGGCCTCAGCCTAGCCCCCGGGCGGGGCCGCTGTCACCCCCCAGGTCGGTACCGGACGGCTACAGCACCAGCGGCGTGGCGGCGACGGCGAGGCTGAGCGTCACCGCCACCGTCTCGGCCGGACCGCCGGTGGTGACCAGACGCGGTCCGACATTGCGGCTGACCCACGGCCACAGCAGCGGCACGCCGTGGCGGGTGCAGGAATCGAGCAACAAATGCGAGCCATAGCCGGCGGCGAAGGCGATGCCGAGATCGAGCGCGCCATCGACCCACAATTGGCCGGAGCGCAGCCACGAGGCCAGCACGATCGTCGCCACCGTGCCGCCCAGCAGCGGCCACAGCGAATGGGTCCACGGGCTGCGGTGGCCACCCAGCATCGCGGCGGCATAATAGGCCAGCACCGCCAGCGGCACGGTCAGCCGCGCCAGCGGCAAAGCCGGGCCGAGCAGGACGATCGCCCCGATCATGCCGAGGCTGAGCAGCAGCATCACCGTCTTGAGGCCACTGCCGACGGTCGAGCCGCAATGGTCGAAATCGGGCAGCAGCGCCGCCCCCACCCCGACGGCGTAATAGAGCGGCAGGCCGGCGGGGTCGAACGGATGACCGGCATGTTTTCCTATAACCACCGCGACCGAGACCGAGGCCAGTCCCGCCGCCATGTGCGCCAGCGCTTTCAAGGAATTTCGTCCGAGGAGGAAGAGGGGGGCTGCTGGTAGCACGGTGAACACCCGATATCAAGCGCGATCCCCCGCCCCGGCGCTCACTCCTCCAGCCAGGCGCGCACCACGCCCGGATCGGCCGGCAACAGGGTGCACAGGCCGCCGGTGAAGGCCAGCCACGCCGCCACCCGGTCGAGGGTGACGGTGGTCAGCAGGCGCCGCCCGCCGGCCATCGCCGCCATCATCTCGTCGGCAAGGCCCGAGCGTTCGGCCTCAAGCGGACCGAACTTGTTGACCACCACCAGATCATCACCCCGTTCGACGGCGCGGCGCACCACTCGGCAGGCCTCGGCCACCGCGCCACCATCGACCGCGCAACTGTCGCTCCGCCCCAGTTTCTGCATGATCGGCAGGTGTTCGCCGTCATCGAGCGCGACCAGCACCGCCTCGCCGCGCCGCCCCTGCTGGATCAGCCCGCCGACGCTGAGCCCGCCCGCCCGCGCCGCCGCCACCGCGTCCACCAGCAGCTCCTGGGCGCTGTCCCCGGCCGGGATCAGGATCGCCGCCGGCCACGGCGGCGGGGCGGCGGCCCAGGCCTCGGCTTCGGCAAGCCCGGCCGGGTCGTTGAGGTTGAGGAAGGGATCCTCCGGCCAGTCCACCACCGCCGCGCCGCAGCGGGCGACCCAGGCCATCGCCCGGCGCTCACCGGTCTCGGCCAGGAAGCGGCGCAGATCGTCGCGCCACCCGACCGGCCACAGCCCGATCACCGGATGGACCCGCCCGGCCGAGGCGACCACCGCCGGGCCACCGCCGGCCCCGGCCGCCAGCCGCAACGCCAGATCGCGCGGCACAAACGGCAGGTCGCACGGCACGGTCAGCAGCCGGGTCAACCCCCGCCCCGCCGCCCAGTCAAGCCCGGCCAGCAGCCCGGCCAGCGGCCCGGCCGTTCCGGGCGGGTCGGGCAGCACGGCGAGGCCGGTCTCGGCGAAGCGGTCGGCCGGGCCGTTGGCGTTGAGGGCCAGTTCCGCCACCTGGGGCGCCAGCAGGGCAAGCTGGCGGTCGAGGATCGAGCGGCCGGCCACCACCCGCCGCCCCTTGTCGCCGCCGCCAAGCCGGCGGGCCGCGCCGCCGGCCAGGATCACCCCGCCCAGGCCGGCCGGACGCGGGCCGATCAGCTCGGGCGGGATCATCGGTCGCTCTTGCCGCCGCTTTTGGCGACCAGCCGGATCGCCTCGATCTCCATCGCCGGATCGACCGCCTTGCACATGTCGTAGAGGGTCAGCGCCGCCACCGACACCGCCGTCAGCGCCTCCATCTCGACCCCGGTCGGGCCGGTCACCCCACAGGTGGCGGTGATCTCGACCGTCGCGGCAACCGGATCGCAGGCGAGATCGACCCGCACGCTGGTCAAGGGCAGCGGGTGGCACAGCGGGATCAGCTCGGCGGTGCGCTTGGCGGCCATGATCCCGGCGAGGCGGGCGACCCCCAGCACGTCGCCCTTGGCCAGCCCGCCGGCACCGATCAGGGCCAGGGTGGCCGGCGCCATCCGCACCCGGCCGGCGGCGGTGGCCTCGCGCCGGGTCGCCGGCTTGGCGCCGACATCGACCATCACCGCCGCCCCGGTCGGGTCGAAATGAGTCAAATCGGACATCACGGCCTCCTCTTTCGCGGGCTCCGCCCGCACCCGCCAAGGGCCGAGGGCCCTTGGAACCCATTGTTTTCGCGCCTGTCTTGCCCCCATCAAATGGATCCAAGGGCCCCCGGCCCGTGGCGGGTGCGGGCAGAGCCCGCGCAACATCAGCCCCCGGTCAGGTTGAGAGCGCGGCGCGACCCCGGCCAGCCCGGCGCGGCGGCCGGCTTGGCAGCGATCGCGGCCCGGATCGTCGCGGTCAGATCGCCGCCGCCACGCAAGGCCGGGCGCAGGTCGATCGACGATTCGGCGGCGAGGCAGGGGAACAAAGCGCCGGTGGCGGTCAGCCGCAGCCGGTTGCAGCCGGCGCAGAAACCATGGCTGATCGGGGCGATGAAGCCGAGCCGGCCGCCGGTTTCGGCCACGGTGACATAGCGGGCCGGGCCGGCCGAGCGGAACGGATCGGGACGCAGGGTCCAGCGTTGCGCCAAGGCCCGGCGCAGTTCGGCCAGCGGCACCGGGGCGAGACCGGGGCCGCCGAACGGCATCGGCTCGATCACCGCCAGATCGCAGCCGTGGCGGCCGCACCATGTCAGCAGAGGATCGATCTCGGTCTCGATCAGGCCGCGCAGGGCCAAAGCGTTGACCCGCACCGCCAGACCGGAGGCGCGGGCGGCGCGGATCCCCGCCAGCACCGGCTCGACCCGGCCGCCGCCGGTGACGCGGCGATAGGACTCGGGCGACAGCGCGTCGAGCGAGACGTTGATCCGCCCCACCCCGGCCGCCGCCAGCGCCGCCGCATGCTCCGCCAGCCGGGTGCCGTTGGTGGTCAAAGTCAGTTCGTCGAGCCCGCCGCCGCGATGCGCCGCCAGCCGACCGGCCAGCCCGACCAGACCGCGCCGCAGCAGCGGCTCGCCCCCGGTCAGGCGCAGGCGGCGGATGCCGAGGCCGATCAAGGCGGCGGCGGCCCGCTCGATCTCCTCCAGGCTGAGGATCTGGTCGCGCGGCACGAACCGCACCGCCCCGCCCAGGCAATACGTACAGCGCAGGTCGCAGCGATCGGTCACCGACAGGCGGAGATAGGAAATCGGCCGCCCGGCCGGGTCGATCAGCATCCCTCCCCCCGCCGCTCGAACCGGGTCACCCCGCCGTCGCGGGCCAGCACGGCCAACTCGATTCCCGCCGCCGCCGCCATCGTCGCGGCCAGGCCGGTCGGGGCCGACAGGGTGGCGAGCAGACCGATCCCGACCCGCGCCGCCTTGCGCACCAGTTCGACCCCGCAACGGCTCGACAGCAGGGCGAAGCCGGACTCGAACGCGAGGCCCTGGCGGCTGGCGGCGCCGATCAGCTTGTCGAGGGCGTTGTGGCGGCCGACATCCTCGCGCGCCAGCAGGATCGTCCCGGCCGGATCGCACCACGCCGCGCCATGGACCGAATGGGTCCGCGCCCGCAGGGGCTGATGCGCGTCGAAGCCGGCGCCGGCGCGGCGGATCGCCTCGGCCGTCACCGCCGGGGGACGCACCGCCGGCAGCGGCCGGCGCAACTCGGCCAGGGCCTCGATCCCGCACAGGCCGCAGGCCGAACTGCCCTCCAGCCCGCGACGGCGGCCGAGCAAAGCGGCGGCGCGGGCGGCGGGGATGGTCATCTCCACCGCCAGCCCCTCGGCCAACCGCCGCACCACGAGGTCGTCGATCTCGCCCGGGGCGGCCACCACCCCCTCGCTCAGGCTGAAGCCGAGGGCGAAATCCGCCAGATCGGCCGGGCTGGTCAGCATCACCGCGAAGCTGCGGCGATTGTAGACCAGCGCCACCGGCTCCTCCTCCGGCAGCAGCCACGCCACCTTTGCCGGCGGCGCGCCGGGCCGCTGGCACTGCCCGGCGGCCGTCACCCCGCCGAGGCGCGGTCCGGCCTCGGCGGGAACGGGATCGGACTCGGTGGGGGCGGTCATCGGCGGACTCGGCGCGGGCCGGGGGTCAGCGGAACAGCAGGACCGCCTTCTGGGCGGTCATCCACACCCCCCAGCCGATCGGAATCCACACCGCCGCCCAGGCCAGCGCCACCTTCCAGGAATGACCGACCTCCTCGCCCAGCGCGGCGACGTCGGCGACGAAATGCTGGTGGGTGTCGTTGGCGCCCTTCTTCTCCTCGGCCAGCTCCTCCGGGCTCATGTGATGCTTCTCCGCCACCGAGGTGATCAGGGCGTTGCACACCAGCCCGAGCGCCAACAGCCCGGCCAGCACGTACATCGTCACCGAATAGGCCTCGGCCCGGGGCACGCCGTGGTCGAGCTGGTATTCGCGGATGTAATTGACCAGCACCGGCCCCAGCACCCCGGCGGTGGCCCAGGCGGTCAGCACCCGGCCATGGATCGCGCCGACCATCCGGGTACCGAACATGTCGGCAAGGTAGGCCGGCACCGCCGCGAAGCCGCCGCCATACATCGACAGCACCACGCAGAAGATGGCGACGAACAGAGCGAGATGGCCGGTCCCGGCCGCCCACGGCACCGAGGCGTACAGCACCAGCCCGAGCAGGAAGAAGACGGCATAGGTCGCCTTGCGGCCGATCCGGTCGGACAACGAGGCCCAGAAGAAGCGCCCGCCGATGTTGAACAGCGACAGCAGCCCGGTGAAGCCGGCGGCCACCGCCGCGATCTGACCCTTCTGCGCCGGCGACAGATCGCCGAAGCCGAGGTCGAGCCCGATCAACCGGCCGCCGAACACTTCCTGCAACAGCGGCGAGGCCATGCCGAGAATGCCGATCCCGGCGGTGACGTTGAGGCACAGCACCGCCCACACCAGCCAGAATTGCGGGGTGCGCCACGCCACGTCGAGATGGACATGGCCCTGGGTGATCATCGCGTTGGTGTCGGCGGCGGGCGGGGTCCAGCCCTCGGGCCGCCAGTTGGCGGCGGGGACGCGGTAGCCGAAGGCGCCGGCCATCATGAACACGAAATAGATCACGGCCAGGGTGACGAAGGTTTCCCACACCCCGACCGAGCCGGGGGTGGCGTAGAACTTCATCAGCTTGTCGGCCAGCGGTGCCCCGATCATCGCCCCGCCGCCGAAGCCCATGATCGCCATCCCGGTGGCCATGCCGCGCCGGTCGGGGAACCATTTGATCAGGGTCGAAACCGGCGAGATGTAGCCGAGCCCGAGCCCGACCCCGCCGATCACTCCCGAGCCCAGCCACAGCAGCCAGATCTGGTGGAGGTAGACCCCGAGCGCCGAGATCAGCAGCCCGCCGCACCAGCAGCAGGCCGCCACCACCCCGGTCCTGCGCGGTCCGACCCGTTCGACCCAGCCGCCCCACAGCGCCGCCGAGGTGCCGAGGAAGACGAAGAACAGGGTGTACATCCAGCCGAGCGTCGAGATCTTCCAGTCGCAGCCGGTGGCGAACAGTTCGTCGAGCAGGCCGTATTCGCGCGGGCAGGCCACCGCCTGGGTGATCCCGACCGCATGCGACAGCGGCAGCCAGAACACCGAGAAGCCATAGGCCATGCCGATGCAGAGATGGACCGCCAGCGCGGCCGGCGGCACCAGCCAGCGATGGTAGCCGGGCGGAGCGATGGTGCGCTCCCGCGCCAGCAAACCGGGGGGCATCGTCGCGGACAACGGAATCATGGTGGGGGGATCCTCCCTGAACAGGGTCGTTGCGGGCGGCCGGTCGCCGCCGCTCCTCCGGGTTCGGCCCCGGGGGTGCGGCTTGTACTCCTTCCCCTCCGCCCGGGGCGACCGAAAAGCTCAACCAGGAGGCGGAAAGTTCGTCCGGCTGACCTCGACCGCCGTGACCTTGTATTCGGGGCAGCCGGTGGCCCAGTCGGCGCGGTCGGTGGTCACCACGTTGGCGCCGCCGACCGGATGATGGAAGGTGGTGTGGACCACCCCGGGCGGCACCCGCTCGCCGAGCCGCGCCCTGAGGGTGGTGCTGCCGATCCGGCTGGCCAGGGTGACGAAATCGCCGTCGCCGATGCCGCGCGCGGCGGCGTCGTCGGGATGGATTTCGAGCACATCCTCGCCATGCCAGACGATGTTGTCGGTGCGGCGGGTCTGGGCGCCGACATTGTACTGGGCCAGGACCCGCCCGGTGGTCAGGATCAGCGGATAGAAGCGCGAGGCCTGCTCGGCGGTCGGTTCGAACGGGGTGGGGACGAAGCGCCCCTTGCCCCGGACGAAGCCCGCGACATGCAGGGTCGGGGTGCCGTCGGGGGCGGCATCGTTGCAGGGCCATTGCAGGCTGCCGACGCGGTCGAGCCGGGCGAAGCCGACCCCGGCGAAGCTCGGGGTCAGACGGGCGATCTCGTCGAGGATCGCCGCGCCGTCCTCCCACCCCATCGGAAAGCCGAGCGCGGTGGCGAGATCGGCGGCGATCCGCCATTCATGCCGGCCGGTGCGCGGCGCCAGCGCCGGGCGGACCCGGTTGATCCGCCGCTCGGCATTGGTGAAGGTGCCGTCCTTTTCCAGGAACGAGGTGCCGGGCAGAAAGACATGGGCATAGGCGGCGGTCTCGCCGAGGAACAGATCCTGCACCACCAGCAGGTCGAGCGCCTCCAGCGCGGCGACGACGTGGCGGGTGTTGGGATCGCTCTGGACGATGTCCTCGCCATGGACGAACAGGGCCTTGAAGCGGCCGGCCACCGCCGCGTCGAGCATCTGCGGCAGGCGCAGCCCGGGTTCGGGATCGAGCCTGCGCCCCCACGCCGCCTCGAACGGCGCC
>JBDLVO010000282.1:0-7226 GCA_039804805.1 Pseudomonadota bacterium | reverse complement strand
TCTTGTTCCTTCGCGCCCGTCCTTCCCGCCAATCCCGGATAAATCGATGAAAACAAAGGGGGTCCGGGGCATCGCCCCGGCGGGCGCGCGGGCAGAGCCCGCGTTTCAACCTTCGCCGCGGAACAAGGCGACCAGTTCGCGCGCCGCCGCGCCGGGGGCGAGCCGGCCGGCGGCGACCGCCTGTTCCATCGCCGGCAGGCGGGCGGCGATGCGGCCGTCGTCGCGCAGGCTCTGCAACAGGGTTTCCGACACCTCGTTCCACATCCAGGCGTGGGCCTGGGCGGCGCGGCGGGCGGCGAGGGCGCCGCTGCCCCCCTGGCTGTCGCGGTGGCGCAGCACCGTCTGCCACACCGAATCGATCCCGGTGCGGGCCAGGGCGGAGCAGGTCAGCACCGGCACCTGCCAGCCGTCGCCGGGGGCGGCGAGCAGATGCAGGGCGCTGGCGTAATCGCGGGCGGCGCGGGCGGCGGCGGCGGCGAGGTCGCCGTCGGCCTTGTTGACGATCACCGCGTCGGCCAGTTCGACGATACCCTTCTTGATGCCCTGCAATTCGTCGCCGCCGCCGGGGACCAGCACCAGCAGGAACATATCGACCATGTCGGCCACGGCGGTCTCGCTCTGGCCGACGCCGACGGTCTCGACCACGATCACGTCGAAGCCGGCGGCCTCGCACACCAGCATCGCCTCGCGGGTGCGGCGGGCGACGCCCCCCAGGGTGCAGCCGGACGGGCTGGGGCGGATGAAGGCGCGCGGGTCGCGCGACAATTCCTCCATCCGGGTCTTGTCGCCGAGGATCGAGCCGCCGGTGCGCGGGCTGGACGGATCGACCGCCAGCACCGCCGGCCGGCCGCCCTGGGCCAGCACATGCAGGCCGAAGCTTTCGATGAAGGTGCTCTTGCCGGCGCCGGGCACGCCGGTGATGCCGACCCGCGCCGCGCCGCCGGTATGGGGCATCAGCTCGCTCAGCAGCGCCTCGGCGGCGGCGCGGTGGTCGGCGCGGGTGGATTCGATCAGGGTGATGGCGCGGGCGAGGGCACGGCGCTGGCCGGCCCGCACGCCTTGGGCCAGGGCGACGGGATCGAGCGGGGCTGGGGTCACGGGCAGGGTCACTTCCGGCGGGGAGAGGGGGGAGGGGGCGAGGCCGGCGCGGGGCCGGCGGAATGGGGCGGCAGGGGACGCGGCGGCGGCGGGGGCGGCGGCTGATCCTTCTGGTCGAGGAAGGCCAGGATCGCCATCGACACCAGCTTGGCGCGGTCCTCGTCCGACAGGGCGTCGAGGATCTTGCGCTTGGCGCGGTGGATCTCGCTCGCCTCGCGCAGCAGGCGCGCCCGTTCCGCCGCCGCCGTCACCGCGGCGGCGGGGCGGGGCGGGGTGGTCCGGGCGGCGGGGGCGGCGGGACGGCTGCGGGCGGTGGCCTTGGCCGCCGGCGGCGCGCCGAACAGGCGGGCGATCCAGGCGAACATCGCCGCCATGCTAGCGCGACCGGCCGGCCGCTGTCACCGGCCGTCGCCGTGGCGCGGCGGCGGCGGCGCGCGATCGCCGATCACGACGATTGAGCGACGCGGCGAGGTTGGCTACAGTCGCGCACCGCGGAACGGTCAGGGGCGCGTCGCGCCCCGGCCCTCCCGGCTCGTTGCAGCATCGGGCGTGCCGACCATGGATCTGGACCAGCTTCGTCATCCCCATCTGATCGCCCTGCGCCGCTGGTGGCTGGAACAGGGCGGCAGCCGGGGGCTGCCCTCCGCCGCCGACCTCAGCCCGACCATGCTGCGCCGCTGGCTCGACAACATGGTGGTGGTCGATGTCGATCCCGCCGGCGAAACCCGTTACGCCTATTACGGCGCCAATCTCGCCGCCGCCTTCGGCACCGACATGGTCGGCCGGTCGATCGACCAGTTGCCCGAGGCGCAGCGGGCGGTGCTGGCGCGCGAATACGACACCATCCGTCATGGCCGCGCCCCGGTGGCGCGGCGCCATACCGCCGATTTCGACGGGCAGACCCAGACCTGGGAACGCCTGTTGCTGCCCTTCTTCGACGGCGCCGGCGCCGTCGAGAAGATCATCGTCGCCGTCTACCGCCTGGAGTGACATGAGCCCCGCCCAAGACGACAGCATGACCGCCGCCGACTTCAATTTCTGGTGCGCGGTCAACAGCAAGCCGTTCCGTCTGGTGCGCCATCGCTGGCCAGACGGCTCGGTCGAGTGGGACGTCGAGGTGTTCCCCGGCCGGCCCGAGGCCACCGTGGCCTACGGCACCGGCCAGACCGCCGAGAGTCCGGCCGCCGCCGCCGCCTTCGCCTTCGCCGCCGGGGTCGAATGGGGCGAGAGCTTCGCCCGCCCCGCCGGCGGCTGGGATGACGGCGCCGAGGCCGACGAGGCCGGGCCGGAACTCGACCTGCCGTCGCCGCCGGTCGCCGCCGCGCCCCCGATCGTGACGCCCGCTCCCGCCGCCCCGGCTCCCGCCGTCGCCGCGCCGGCCGCCGTCGTGCCGCCGCCGCCGCCCGCCCCGCCGCCCGTCCCGCCGGCGACGCCGCTGGTGCTGTCGGTGCCGCGAGCGCCGGTCGTGGCGCCCGACGAGCCGGCCTTCGCCCCCGATCCGGTGCGGGCGGCGGTGATCGCCCCGCCCGAGCCCGAGCCCGAGGGCTATCTGCAACCCGACATCTCGCTGTTGCAGCAGCCGCCGCCGCGCAGCCGGGTCGAGGAGGACGAGGAGGCGCTGGCCACCAACGCCCGCATGCTCGAAACCGTGCTGCGCAATTTCAAGGTGCGGGGCGAGATCATGGAGGTCCGCCAGGGCCCGGTGGTCACGCTGTACGAGTTCGAGCCGCTGCCCGGCACCAAATCCTCGACGGTGATCAACCTCGCCGACGACATTGCCCGCTCGATGAGCACGATCACCACCCGTATCGCCATCGTGCCGGGCCGCAGCGTGATCGGCATCGAGCTGCCCAATCCGATCCGCGAGACGGTCTATCTGCGCGAGATCCTGGAAAGCCCGGCCTTCCTCCAGCATTCCGGCCGGCTGCCGCTGGCGCTCGGCAAGGACATCGCCGGCGCGCCGGTGGTGGCCGACCTCGCCCGCATGCCGCATCTGCTGATCGCCGGCACCACCGGCTCGGGCAAGTCGGTCGGCATCAACGCGATGATCCTGTCGCTGCTCTACCGTTTCCGTCCCGAGGATTGCCGCCTGATCATGGTCGATCCCAAGATGCTGGAGCTGTCGGTCTATGACGGCATCCCGCATCTGCTGACCCCGGTGGTGACCGACCCCGACAAGGCGGTGCGGGTGCTGAAATGGGCGGTGCGGGAGATGGAGACGCGCTACCGGGCGATGGCCCTGCTGGCGGTGCGCAACATCGACGGCTACAACGCCCGCCTGACCGAACTGGCCGCCACCGGGCAGAAGGTCAGCCACCGCGTCCAGGTCGGCTTCGACCGCACCTCGCGCGAGCCGATCTTCGAGGAACAGCCGATCGACCTCAAGCCGCTGCCGCATATCGTGGTGCTGGTCGACGAGATGGCCGATTTGATGATGGTCGCCGGCCGCGATCTCGAAGTGGCGATCCAGCGCCTCGCCCAGATGGCCCGCGCCGCCGGCATCCATCTGATCATGGCGACCCAGCGCCCGTCGGTCGACGTCATCACCGGCACGATCAAGGCCAACTTCCCCACCCGCATCTCGTTCCAGGTCACCTCGCGCATCGACAGCCGCACCATCCTCGGCGAATCCGGCGCGGAACAACTGGTCGGCCAGGGCGACATGCTGTTCATGTCGGGCGGCGGCCGCGTCACCCGCATCCACGGCCCCTTCGTCTCCGACACCGAGGTCGAGCAGGTGGTGGCCCACCTCAAGTCGCAGGGCGAGCCCGATTACCTCGGCTCGATCACCGAGGACGAGGAGGACGAGGACCTGCGCGGCGGCGGCGGCGGCGACGAGGGCGGCTTCACCAGCGGCGACGATCTCTACGATCAGGCGGTGGCGCTGGTCACCCGCGAGCGCAAGGTGTCGATCAGTTTCATCCAGCGCCAGTTGCAGATCGGCTACAATCGCTCGGCCCGGCTGGTCGAACGGATGGAGGTCGAGGGGGTGGTGTCGCCCTCCAACCATCAGGGCAAGCGCGAGGTGCTGGCCCGGCGCTGGTCGGAAAGCGGCGAGGCCGCCGAGTCCTGAATCGGGGCGGGCGCGCCGCCCGCGCCCGGTTGTGCCCTCGTCCCGGACCTCCCATGCCGGGGTTGCATGGCCGGCCGGGGCCGGGCGGTGTAGCCTGCCGTTTCCGGCATCCGGCCGGAGCGGGGGGAAGCCGATGAGCTACGAAAAGACCATCAACGATTTCCACGATTCCCTGTTCGCCCGCCATCGCGGCGGCGACGGCAGCCTGGGCTGGCGGTCGAAGGACTCCCAGCAGGCCCGCTTCGAGGCGGTGCTGTCGCAAGGGCCGCTCGACGGCAGGTCGGTGCTCGACGTCGGCTGCGGCTTCGGCGACCTCGCCCCGGTGCTGAAGGCGCGGGCGCCCTCCGCCCGCTATACCGGCTGGGACATCAATCCACAGTTCGTCGAGGTCTGCCGCGCCAACGCGCCCGACCTCGTCTTCGAGCGGCGCAACATCCTGGTCGATCCGCCCGAGACCCCGTTCGACGTGATCCTGTCGGTCGGGCCGATCAACATCGAACTCGGCGGCAACGAAGAGTTGATGCGGCGGATGCTGAAGGCGATGTACAAATCCTGCGTCAGCCATTGCGTGATGAGCATGGCCAGTGGCGAGACGCGCGGCGGCGGGCGCGATTTTCATTATTATGACCCCTGCAAGATCCTGGATTTCTGCTTCTCGCTGACCAAGAACGTGATCCTGCGTCACGATTACCATCCCAGCGACTTTTGCGTTTTCCTGTTTCATTGAGTCTGTGGGCAAGGGTCATCGGTGTTTTCCACCGGGGTGCCCGGGGCGACTGGACGTTTGCAACTGGGCGCCGGACCGGTATAGTCCCGCATCGTTTTTGACCGAACGCCCCGATTCCCGAGGAGCCGCTCACCATGTTCGTCTCGTCCGCTTACGCCCAGGCCGCCGCTTCCGCCCCGTCGATGGGGACGATGGACGTCCTGCAGCAGTTCCTGCCGCTGGTCCTGATCTTCGTCGTGTTCTACCTGCTGCTGATCCGCCCGCAGCAGAAGCGGATGAAGCAGCACAAGCAGATGCTGGCCGAGCTGCGCCGGGGCGACCGGGTGGTGACCTCGGGCGGCATCATCGGCACCGTCAACAAGGTGGCCAGCGACACCGAACTGGTGGTCGAGATCGCCGAGGGCGTGCGGGTGCGGGTGATGCGCGCCACCGTCGCCGAGGTGCTGGGCAAGGGCGACGCGCCCGCCGCTCCCGCCGACAAGGCCGAGTCCGACAAGTAATCGTCGCCGTCTTTTGCGCTTTCTTCTCCGACCACGAGCCGGGACATGAACCTAATTCCCAGATGGAAGATCGTCGTGGCGGTGCTGGTGGGGCTGACCGGCCTGCTGTTCTCCGCCCCCAACCTGCTGCCGCGTGACGTCACCGACCGCATGCCCGGCTGGTTGCAACCGGTCAGCCTCGGCCTCGACCTCCAGGGCGGGTCGTACCTGCTGCTCGAGGTCGATACCGGCTACGTGGTGCGGGAGCAGATCGCCGGGCTGGTCGAGTCGATCCGCACCACCCTGCGCAAGGAAAAGATCAAATACGGCGATCTCGGCCAGCGTGGCGACACCGTCTCCGTTCGCATCCTCGATGCCGAGGACCGCGAGCGGGCGGCGCCGCTGTTGCGCAAGATCGACGAGCAGGCCCAGCTCGACGTCGGCGCCGACGGCCTGATGACCCTGCGCTATACCGAGCCGGCGCTGAAGCAGCGCAAGATCGCCGCGGTCGACCAGTCGCTTGAGATCGTCCGCCGCCGCATCGACCAACTCGGCACCCGCGAGCCGTCGATCCAGCGCCAGGGCCAGGACCGCATCGTCGTCCAGCTCCCCGGGGTCAAGGATCCCGACCACATCAAATCGTTGCTGGGCAAGACCGCCAAGCTGACCTTCCATCTGCTCGACGACACCGCCAGCGTCGAGGACGCCCTGCGCGGTCGGGTGCCGCCGGGCGACATGCTGCTGCCCGGCAACGAGCAGGGCCGGGGCCAGCCCGAGAATTACGTGGTGCGCAAGCGGGTCGAGGTCGGCGGCGACATGCTGACCGACGCGCGGGCCACCTATTCCGAAGGTCGCCCGGTGGTCAGCTTCCGCTTCAATTCGGCCGGGGCCAAGAAGTTCGGCGACGCCACCCGCGAGAATTCCGGCCGCTTCCTCGCCATCGTCCTCGACGACAAGGTGATCAGCGCGCCGCGGATCAACGAGCCGATCCTCGGCGGCTCGGGCATCATCTCGGGCGGGTTCACCCTCCAGCAGGTGCAGGATCTGGCGATGCTGCTGCGGGCCGGCGCCCTGCCGGCGCCGCTCCAGGTGCTGGAGGAACGCACCGTCGGTCCCGATCTCGGCGCGGATTCGATCCGGGCCGGCACCATCGCCTGCGTCATCGGCCTGGTGCTGGTGGTGACGACGATGCTGGTGATCTACGGCTCGCTCGGCCTGCTCGCCAACCTGTCGATGCTGATGAATCTGGTGCTGCTGCTCGGCGCGCTGTCGGCGCTCGGCGCCACCCTGACCCTGCCCGGCATCGCCGGCGTGGTGCTGACGATGGGCATGGCGGTCGATGCCAACGTGCTGATCTACGAGCGCATGCGCGAGGAACAGCGCAACGGCCGCAGCGTGATGTCGGCGCTCCAGGCCGGCTACGACCGGGCCTTCGCCACCATCCTCGACGCCCACGTCACCACCCTGGTCGCCGGCGCGCTGCTGTTCCAGTTCGGCTCGGGGCCGGTGCGGGGCTTCGCCGTCACCCTGTCGCTCGGCCTGCTCGCCTCGCTGTTCACCGCCGTCCTGGTCAACCGGATGCTGGTGATCGGCTGGGTGCGCTGGCGCCGGCTCAAAGCCCTGCCGTTGGCCTGAGGACCGAACCATGCAATTGATCGATCGCTTCCTGCCGCACGGCACCAAGTTCGATTTCATCCGCTATCGCCTGATCGCCTTCGGCATCACCGCGGTGCTGGTGCTGGGCTCGCTGACCCTGATCGTGGTCAAGGGGTTCAATTTCGGCATCGATTTCGCCGGCGGCATCCTGATCGAGGCCCAGTCCATCGACGGCCCGGCCGATCTGCACCAG
>JBDLVO010000281.1:0-3040 GCA_039804805.1 Pseudomonadota bacterium | reverse complement strand
GATCGCTCACGTTCTGAACCTCGACCCCCAGCATTTGTTCCCCGAGACGTTCGCCCCCGATGGGCGGCGGCTCGGAAAAACCCGATGCATGAATCGTAACACGCGGCGGCAGGGCCGCAATGTCGAAGAGGGAGCCGCAGCATGAGCACGTTATCGCGCCCCCGTGGCGATGTGATCCGGTACGCGCTGTCTATCGCGGCCGTTTCCAGCGCCCGGACCATCCTGCTCCATCTGTCCATGTCGGTCGAGCAAGCGGGCTGGACCGACAGGGCGGCGAACGAGTGCGTCAATCTGCGTGATTTCTGCGCGATGGGCGGGCCGGCGCCCGCCGAGGTCCTGCGGATGGTCGCCGGCAACAGCAAGCCGGACTTCGCCGCCGCCCTCAATCAGGCGCTGGCGCTGGTGGCCGAGACCTCCGAGCGGAGGGCGGCGGCATGATCGAGCCAGGCCCCTCCTTCAACTCCGGTCTTTGCCGCAGCCTGATCATGGTGGTGATCGAGCACGGCCTGACGATCGCGCAGTTCCGCGACATGGCGACGGCGGCCGGGCTGATTCCGCCGGAGCCGCCTGGGGTCTCGGCCTCCTCGTTTCCGCCCCACTTGGTGTCGGGCCTGCAGGACGAGTTGCAGACGGTGGTCGGTGCTGCCGGGACGGTCAGCGGCAGGGGTGGCCCGGGTGCCTTCTCGCACCCGGCCCCTGAAATAAAGAACACCTTCTGGCGCCTGTTTCTCTCGTTCTTTGGGCGGTGATCAGATGCTGGCGACAAGCTGCTCCGCGTGGGGAATGACGGCCGCAATGCGGGTGTCTCCAACCATCGCGGCAGCAGTCCTTGCGCCGGCCAAGCCGTCCAGAATTTCTTCTTTTGTTAAAAGCCCTTTTTTCACCAAGAGCTGCAGTGACAGCGAAGAAAGAAGGGAAGTCAGAGCATTTTGTTCGTCTTCTGACAAAGAGGCCATTTCATTTCTCCATGGTTCGTTGGCCCGCGAAACCACAACCATAGGAGAAAGCCGCTCCGCCGTCATCGTTGCGAAAGTGGTGGTGGCGGGGCGGTACTCAAACAGGGAGGCCATCATGACCATGCGCAAATGCCGGTCGGCCGACGACCCACGGCAGGGGGATTTTCTGGGGTTGCTCGATAGCCGGCTGCACCTGCTGCCGGCGCCGGTGCTCCCTGAGCCCGGCACGCCGTTGACGATGGATCGGCGGGTGCGCGAGCTGCTCAACGTGGCGATCGCCGAGTCGGGGATGGATCGGGAGACGATCGCGGCGGAGCTGAGCCCGCTGGCGGGACGGAAAATCACCAAGGCGCAGATCGACAGCTGGACCGGGGCGACCAAGCTCAACCGGTTCCCGGGCGAGCTGATCCCGGCGATGTGCGCGGTGCTGGGCAACACCCTCCTGTTGGAGGGGGTAGCCCAGGCGATCGGCTGCACCATCACCACCGGGTACAACCGGCAATTGGCACGGTTGGGGCAACTGGCGCTGTTCATGGCGCAGGCCGGGGCCGAACGCGATGCGATCATCGCCGATCTGCCGGTACGCCGGCGGGGGGCGTGATCATGGTCAAGATTTTTGGAATGGGCTTTCGCCCTCAAACGGCCAATCCGATGGAAGACGACGGAGTAAACGCCGGTACGCATCGCCCGCAGCCGCTGCCATATCCCGATATCCAATCCCCGGTTCCAGGCGGGATGCCACCATCTCGGATAGAAGCGCCGTCCCCATTTGAAGGTGCTGCATTGCGGCAAATACAAGAACCGTCTTTATGGCGGGATCAGACCATTCCTTTCTCCGCTTCCGTTCAGACGGAGATGATGACGCATATCTATAAATGTGGTTGGCATTCTTCTCTTTCCAGGAAAGCCATCCATCTGCACCGATGCTGGCAAGATGCCGTCGTAGATATTCGATATCTTCTTGTGACAACGACAGCCTTAATTCTTCGGTCAGTCCTTGGGCCTCTGCGGCATAGCGAGAAAGAGGCATTGGTGGACTCCCTTGGGTTGCATGACCCGAGCTTGCCTCCGATCACGCCGTTGGGCAAGGCGGCGCGCCATGGCTGAGGAATGGCGCACCGCCGCCGGATGGGCCGCCGAGGCGAAAGCGATCGGGATCGATCCGAAGATCGTACCCAATGAACGACGCGGCGTTGCAGCCAAGGCCGCCCGCGAATCCTGGCCGTCGCGCCCACGCTCGGGCGCCGGCGGTGGGGTCGAATATCCTCTCTCCGGCCTGCCCGAGGCGTTCCAGGCAGCGCTGCGGGGTCACCGGGCGCGGCGGGAATTGCGCGAGGCGCGGGCCGTCGCGCTGGTTGAGGATCTGCCGGCGGCCGAGGATCTCAAGACCTACCAACGCGGGGCGATGGAGGCGCGGGCGATCCTGCTGGCCGAGATCGACCGGCTGGTGCTGACCGGCCTCAGCCAGGGGAAGGCGATCGCCACCCTGCTGGATCTGGCGGCCAAGCGGGAACTGGCGCCGGTGTTGCAGCGGGCGGTTGCCGCCGCAAACGCCCGGAGCAATGCGACCCGGACGTTGACGCGGGCGACGGTCTACAACTGGCTGAAGGCGCGCGATCAGGCCGGCGGCGCGGTGGTGGCGCTGGCACCGGTTGCCAAGCCGGAGGGGGGGATCCCCGCCTGGGCGCCGACCTTCATGGCGCGCTATTGCCAGCCGCAGAAGCCGTCGATCCCGATGGTGCTGGAGGACTGGCCCGCCGGAGAAGCCAAGCCGAGCGCGGATCAGGTGCGGCGCTTCCTGCGGCGGGTCGATGCGGTCAGCCGCAATGCTGGCCGGATCGGCCCGCGCGACCTGCGCAAGCTGCGGGCCTATGTCGCCCGCGATACCGCCGAACTCTGGCCCGGGGCGATCTTTTGCGGCGATGGGCACACTTTCAAAGCCGAAGTGGCACATCCGCTCCACGGCCAGCCATTCCGGCCCGAGGTGACGATGATGGTGGACGTGTTCACCCGGCGGATCGTCGGGTGGAGCGTGGCGCTGGCGGAAAACACCAGTTCGGTGGCCGACGCGCTGCGCCATGCCG
>JBDLVO010000280.1:0-2834 GCA_039804805.1 Pseudomonadota bacterium | reverse complement strand
GGTGTCCATCGTCACCGACACCACGATCAGCAGGCTGGTGCCGCCGAAATAGAACGGCAGCGAGAATTTCGAGATCAGGATCTCGGGCAGCACCGACAAGGCGGCGAGATAGGCCGCGCCGATCACGGTGAGGCGGGTCAGCACGTAATCGAGGAAGTCGGCGGTGGCCTTGCCCGGACGGTAGCCGGGGATGAAGCCGCCATACTTCTTCATGTTGTCGGCGGTATCGACCGGATTGAACACGATCGAGGTGTAAAAGAAGGCGAAGAACACGATCAGGGTGACGTACAGCGCGATGTAGAGCGGCTGGCCGTGCCCGATCAGCGAACTGGCCGCCACCAGCCAATCCGGACCGCCCTGGGCGGCGAACTGGGCCACCGTCGCCGGCATCAGCAGGATCGAACTGGCGAAGATCGGCGGGATCACGCCCGAGGTGTTGACCTTGAGCGGCAGATGCGAGGCTTCGCCGCCATACATCTTGTTGCCGACCTGACGCTTCGGATACTGGACGATGATCCGGCGCTGGGCGCGCTCGAGGAACACGATGAAGGCGATCACCGCCACCACCATCGCCAGGATGCCGAGGATCAGCAGCACCGGCAGCGCGCCGGTGCGGCCCAGCTCGAGGGTGCTGCCGATCGCCGCCGGCAGTTCGGCGACGATGCCGGCCATGATGATCAGCGAGGTGCCCTGGCCGATGCCGCGCGCGGTGATCTGCTCGCCCAGCCACATCAGGAACAGGGTGCCGCCCACCAGGGTACAGACCGCCGAGAAGCGGAACAGCAGATGGCTGTCCATGAACACCGCCGACCCGGCCGGGCCGTGCATGCTCTCGAGCCCCACCGCCATGCCGTAGGCCTGGGCGGTGGCGATCGCCAGGGTCAGATAGCGGGTGTACTGGTTGATCTTCTTGCGCCCGGACTCGCCTTCCTTCTTCATCGATTCGAGCGAGGGCACCACCGAGGTCATCAGCTGGATGATGATCGAGGCGGTGATGTAGGGCATGATGTTGAGCGCGAAGATCGTCATGCGATGCAACGCGCCGCCGGCCAGCATGTCGAACATGCCGAGGATGCCGCCGCCGTTCTGCTTGAACAGCTCGCCCAGGATGTGCGGATCGACCCCGGGCAGGGGGATCCAGGTGCCCAGGCGGTACACCACCAGCGCGCCCAGGGTGAACCAGATCCGTTTCTTGAGATCGGTGGCCTTGGCGAACACGCCGAAATTGAGATTGGAGGCGAGCTGCTCGGCAGCGGAGACCATGCGTTACTCCCGGTGCGAAAGATTCGGGGTCGATCGTCGCTTTCGTTTACGCCATCCGCGCCCCGACCACCACCCCCTTTCGGCGATGCCGAGCCGGGCGCCCCCTTGTTTTCGAGGAAGGAAAAGAAGGGGTCCGGGACATCGCGCGCCCCGGCGGGAGCCAGGCGGCGGATCCGGGCGGTGGCCCGGCGACGGACGGCGGGCAGGCGAAAGGGGCGGCGCCGGACCGACGCCCCCCTCCGCGCTGCGGAACCCGAAGGCGCCTTAGGCTTCGGCGGCGGCCGGAGCGGCCTTCTTCGGCGCCTGGATCACCAGGGTGCCGCCGGCCTTCTCGACCGCTTCCTTGGCCGAGGCCGAGGCACCGGCGACGGTCAGGGTGACCTTGGCGGTCAGAGCGCCACGGCCGAGCAGGCGGACGCCGTCCAGGATCTTGCCGATCAGGCCGGCAGCCTGGAGCTTGGCGGCGTCGATCGGCTGGCTGGCGTCGATCTTGCCGGCATCGATCGCGGCCTGGAGACGGCCGAGATTGATTTCGGAGAATTCGAGCGCGAACGGCACCTTGAAGCCGCGCTTCGGCAGGCGCCGATAGATCGGCATCTGGCCGCCTTCGAACCCGTTGATGGCGACGCCGGTGCGGGAGGTCTGACCCTTGACGCCCTTGCCGGAGGTCTTGCCCTTGCCCGAGCCGATGCCGCGGCCGAGGCGCTTGGAAACGTGGCGGGCGCCCGGATTGTCGCGAATTTCGTTCAGCTTCATCGTCTTTTCCTCGTGGTGATCCGGAAGGCCCGGGCGGGGATGCCGCCCGGGCCCCGGAGCGCCTACTCCTCGACCCGCACCAGATGGCGGACCTTGGCAATCATGCCGCGCACCGCCGGGGTGTCTTCCAGTTCGCGGGTCCGATTCACCTTGTTGAGCCCGAGCCCCACCAGGGTGGCCCGCTGGTCGGCCGGACGGCCGATCGGGCTGTGGGTCTGGGTCACCTTCACGGTCTTGCCGGACATGGTCCCTCTCCCTTACGCGGTGGCGGCGGCGGCGGCGGCGGTGCCGTCGCGCCGGCCGATGATGTCACCGACCTTCTTGCCCCGCTTGGCGGCGACGCTGCGCGGCGACGCCATCGCGGTCAAAGCGGCGAAGGTCGCCTTGATCATGTTGTGCGGGTTCGAGGTGCCGAGGCACTTGGCCACGACGTCCTGGACGCCCATGGTCTCGAACACGGCGCGCATCGGGCCGCCGGCGATGATGCCGGTACCGGCGGGCGCCGCCCGCAGCACGACCCGGCCGGCCCCGAAATGGCCATACGAGTCATGATGCAGGGTCCGGCCTTCACGCAGCGCGATCTTGATCATGTTGCGCTTGGCCTGCTCGGTCGCCTTGCGGATCGCTTCCGGCACTTCACGGGCCTTGCCCGAGCCGTAGCCGACGCGGCCCTTGGCGTCACCGACCACCACCAGGGCGGCGAAGGCGAAGCGACGGCCACCCTTCACCACCTTGGCGACGCGGTTGATGTGAACCAGCTTGTCGACGAATTCGGATTCCTCGCGCTCGCGGGGAGACTGCTCGCCGCCGCGGCC
>JBDLVO010000279.1:0-3706 GCA_039804805.1 Pseudomonadota bacterium | reverse complement strand
GACGCTCTTCCGATCTCGCGCCGTTGCCGTCCTCGGCCGGAGCGGTGATGTGATAGGCATCGCCCGACATGCCGTAGCCGATGATCTCGCCATAGATCTTGGCGCCGCGCTTCTTGGCGTGTTCGAGTTCCTCAAGCACGACGATGCCGGCGCCCTCGCCCATCACGAAGCCGTCGCGATCGCGGTCCCACGGACGGGAGGCCTCGGTCGGACGGTCGTTGTAGGAGGTGCACAGCGCCTTGGCGGCGGCGAAGCCGGCGATGCCCAGGCGGCTGACGGCGGCCTCGGCGCCGCCCGCGACCATCACGTCGGCGTCGTCGAGGGCGATCAGACGGGCGGCGTCACCGATGGCATGCGCGCCGGTGGCGCAGGCCGTCACCACCGCGTGATTCGGACCCTTGAAGCCATAACGGATCGAAACGTGGCCGGAAACCAGATTGATCAGCGCGGCGGGAATGAAGAAGGGGCTGATCCGGCGCGGGCCGGACTTTTCGAGCGTCAGCGCCCCGTCGGCGATGTTGGGCAGGCCGCCGATGCCGGAGCCGATCATCACGCCGGTGCGTTCGCGGGATTCATCGTTGGCCGGAACCCAGCCGGAATCCGCGACCGCCTCGGCGGTGGCGGCGAGGCCATAGACGATGAAATCGTCCATGCGGCGGCGGTCCTTGGCCGGGGCCACCGCATCAAGGTCGAGTTGGCCCGGATCGGTGCCGCGCGGCACCACACCGGCGATCTGGGCAGACAGATCGGAGACATCGAAGCTCTCGATCCGACGAATGCCGGACTGGGCGGCCAGCAGCCGCTCCCAAGTGGTCTGGACTCCGTTGCCCAGCGGAGTGGTCAGGCCGATGCCGGTGACGACGACACGTCTCATGAAAACCCTGGCTTTCCGAAAGTCGCGGGGAAAAGGGATACGGGGGCGCCGCCCTCCCCTCCGAGAGCGGCGGCCGGCGCCCGGCTTCCCCTTACGCGGACTGCTGCTTGGTGATGAAGTCGATCGCGTCCTTGACGGTCAGGATCTTCTCGGCGGCATCGTCCGGAATCTCGACAGAGAACTCTTCTTCGAACGCCATCACCAGCTCGACGGTGTCCAGGCTGTCGGCGCCCAGGTCGTCGATGAAGCTGGCGTTCTCGGTCACCTTGGCTTCTTCGACGCCCAGATGCTCGACGACAATCTTCTTAACCCGTTCGGCCACGTCACTCATGTGTGATCCCTCAAAAAGTCATGTTCCGATGGAAAAACCGTCTTATGCGCCTGGGCGGCGCAGCCCCCTGTCAGGCGAAAAGTGCCGTTTCCTAGCACACTTTTCCCCCCTTGACCAGCCTCGCCGCCCGGTTTGATCCGGCTCAGATCATCGCCATCCCGCCATTGACATGGAGGGTCTGGCCGGTGACGTAGCCGGCCTCGGCCGAGGCGAGATAGATCGCGGCGGCGGCGATCTCCTCGACCTCGCCCATCCGCCCGAGCGGGATGCCGGCCAGCAGCTTGGCCTTCTGTTCGTCGTTCAAGGCGTCGGTCATCGCCGAGGTGATAAAGCCCGGGGCGATACAGTTGACGGTGATGCCGCGGCTGGCCACTTCCTGGGCCAGCGCCTTGCTCATCCCGATCAGGCCGGCCTTGGAGGCGGCGTAATTGACCTGGCCCGGATTGCCGGTGACGCCGACGATCGAGGTGACGTTGATGATGCGGCCGAAGCGGCGCTTCATCTGTCCCTTGACCACCGCGCGGCACAGGCGGAAGGCGGCGGTCAGGTTGACGTCGAGCACCGTCTGCCAGTCCTCGTCCTTCATCCGCAGCACCAGCCCGTCGCGGGTCAGCCCGGCATTGTTGACCAGGATGTCGAGCGAGCCGAGCGCGGCCTCGGCCTCCTTGGCCAGCGCCTCGACCGCCGCCGGGTCGGACAGGTTGGCCGGCAGGACGTGGACCCGCCCGCCCAGCTCGGCCGCCAGCGCGTCGAGCGCCTCGCGCCTTGTGCCGTGCAGGCCGACCACCGCCCCCTGGGCGTGCAGGGCACGGGCGATCGCCCCGCCGATGCCGCCCGAGGCGCCGGTGACCAGCGCGGTCTTGCCGTTGAGATCGAACATGGATTCCCCCCTCGTTTGTTGTCTGCCCGCCGGGATCACAACCCGGCGAGGAACGCCTCGACCTCGGCCGGGGTGCCGACCGCGCTGCCCGACAGGCTCTTGTCGATCCGCCGCGCCAGCCCGCTCAGCACCTTGCCCGCGCCCAGCTCGACCAGGGTGGCGACACCGGCGTCACGCATCGTCAGCACGCATTCGCGCCAGCGCACCGTGCCGGTGACCTGCCGCACCAGCAGGTCGCGGATCTCGGCCGGGTCGGTCACCGGGGCGGCGGTGACGTTGGCCACCACCGGCACCTTCGGCGCGTGCATCGTCACGGTCGCCAGCGCCTCGGCCATCGCCTCGGCCGCCGGCTGCATCAGGGCGCAATGGAACGGGGCGGACACCGGCAGCGGCACCGCGCGCTTGACGCCACGCTCGGCGGCGATCTTCATCGCCCGCTCGACCGCGCCCTTGTGCCCCGACACCACCACCTGGGCGCCGCCATTGTCGTTGGCCGCCTCGCACACCTCGCCCTCGGCGGCGGCGGCGGCGATTTCGCGCGCGGCGTCAAGCTCGATCCCGATCAGCGCGGCCATCGCGCCGAGTCCGACCGGCACCGCCTTCTGCATCGCCCGGCCGCGGATCTTCAGCAGCCGCGCCGCATCGGCGACCGAGAAGGTGCCGGCGGCGGCCAACGCCGAATATTCCCCGAGCGAATGGCCGGCGACGAAGCGGGCGGCCTGGGCCAGATCGACGCCGCCTTCGCGCTCCAGCACCCGCACCACCGCCAGCGACACCGCCATCAGCGCCGGCTGGGCGTTCTCGGTCAGGGTCAGCTCGTCCTCGGGACCCTCGGCCATCAGCCGCGACAGCTTCTGCGACAGCGCGTCGTCGACTTCCTGGAACAGCTCGCGGGCGACCGGAAAGGCCTCGGCCAGTTCGCGGCCCATGCCCACCGCCTGCGACCCCTGGCCCGGAAAAACGAATGCGCGCGTCATCTCTGGTACTCCTTCCCCCGCGAAAACCGGTGGGCGAAGGAAAGGGAAAGGGCCCGGCCCTGTCAAGGAAGGAAACAAGCGCGGGCGCCGCCCGCCCCCGCCAGGGGCCGGATGGCCCCTGGACCCCGGTCCCTACAGCAGGCAGGACTCGACCGGGACCAGGGGCGGCGGCAGGTCGGGTTCGCCCAGGGCGTCGCGCAGGTCGATCTCGATCCGCCGGCAGATCGCCTCCAGCGGCAAATGGTTGGGCAGCAGGCCGAACGGGTGCTCGATCTCGTCGGCGATCGTATCGAGGCCGAAGAAGGTATAGGAGATCAGCCCGACCACCAGCGGCGTGGTGTAGCCGATGCTGTCGATCAGACCGAACGGCAGCAGCAGGCAGTACAGATGCGCGGTGCGGTGCAGCAGCAGGGTGTAGGAAAACGGCAGCGGCGTGCCCTTGATCCGCTCGCAGCCGGCCTGGACCCGGGCCAGCGCGGTCAGCCCGTCCTCGATCCGGGCGCCCTGGATCGGCTCGATCCGGCGGGCGGCGGCGGCCTCGGCCAGATCGCGGCTGATCGCCCGCAGCAGCGCGTCGGTCGGGTTGGCCGACGACGCCAGCATCACCTGATCGGCGGGGGAGAGGAAGGCGGCGCTGTCCCGAT
>JBDLVO010000278.1:0-7486 GCA_039804805.1 Pseudomonadota bacterium | reverse complement strand
GCCCTGCTGTCCACCGCCGCCTGGGCGCAGGAGGCCGCCGCCCCGGCTGCCGCCGCCGCGGCGCCGGCCGCCGCCGCCGCGCCGACGCTCGATACCGGCGCCACCGCCTGGATGCTGACCTCCAGCGCCCTGGTGCTGTTGATGACCAGTCCCGGCGTCGCTCTGTTCTACGGCGGCATGGTCCGCAAGAAGAACGTCCTCGCCATCATGGCGCAGAGCTTCGCCATCACCGCGCTGGCCACCGTGATCTGGGCGGTGATCGGCTACAGCCTCGCCTTCACCGGCGACAATCCCTATATCGGCGGCTTCAGCCGGGTCCTGCTCGACGGCCTCGAAAAGGGCACGCTCAGCGGCACCATCCCGGAATCGGTGTTCTGGGCCTTCCAGTGCACCTTCGCCATCATCACCCCGGCGCTGATCACCGGTGCCTTCGCCGACCGCATGAAGTTCTCGGCGCTGATGGTGTTCATCGCCCTGTGGTCGATCGTCGTCTATGCCCCGATCGCGCACTGGGTCTGGTCGCTTGACTCGAGCGGCGCCGCCCTCGGCTTCCTCGGCAAGCTCGGCGTGCTCGACTTCGCCGGCGGCACCGTGGTCCACATCAATGCCGGCGTCGCCGGTCTGGTCGCCGCCCTGGTGCTTGGGCCGCGCAAGGGCTACGGCACCGACAACATGGCCCCGCACAACCTGACCCTGTCGATCGTCGGCGCCTCGCTGCTGTGGGTGGGCTGGTTCGGCTTCAACGCCGGCTCCGCCGTCGCCGCCGACGGGCGTGCCGGCATGGCCTTCCTGGTGACCCACATCGCCACCGCCGCCGCCGCGCTGTCCTGGGCCTTCGCCGAATGGATCCTGCGCAAGAAGCCGTCGGTGCTGGGCCTGATCTCGGGCGCCGTGGCCGGTCTGGTCGCCATCACCCCCGCCTCCGGCTTCGTCGGCCCCAAGGGCGCGCTGGTGATCGGCTTCGCCGCCGGTGTCGGTTGCTACTGGGCCTCGACCTGGCTCAAGCATGCCCTCAAGTATGACGACTCGCTCGACGCCTTCGGCGTGCATGGCGTGGGCGGCATCATCGGCGCGATCCTGACCGGCGTGTTCGCGGTCGAGGCGATCGGCGGCACCGCCGGCGCGCTCGAAGGCAACAGCGGCCAGGTGCTGACCCAGGTGTGGGGCGTGCTGGTCACCACCGCCTACACCGCCGTGGTGTCCTACGTCCTGCTGAAGCTGGTCGATTGGACCATCGGCCTGCGCGTCACCGCCGAAGAGGAACGGGAAGGCCTCGACATCGCCCTGCATGGCGAGACCGTCCACTAAGACAGCCTCTGCCGCCCTGCGGCGGATCGGCCGAGGAAGGGGCGCCGGGGAAACCCGGCGCCCTTTTCGTTGGCTCCGGCCGCAAAAAAGGCGGCGACCGGCCACGGTCGCCGCCTCGGGACGAAGACCGCCCGGCGGGAAGCGCCCCGGTGGGGCCTTCCCGCCGCGACGGCGCCACTCAGGCCAGCAGGCTGCGCAGCATCCACGCCGTCTTTTCATGCAACTGCATCCGCTGGGTCAGCAGGTCGGCGGTGGATTCGTCGTGGGCCGCGTCGACCACCGGGAAGATCGAGCGGGCGGTGCGGACCACCGCCTCCTGCCCCTGCACCAGCTGGCGGATCATTTCCTCGGCCGGCGGCACCCCGGTTTCCTCGCTGATCGACGACAGCTCGGCATATTGGCGATAGCTGCCGGGGGCGGGGAAGCCGAGGGCGCGGATCCGCTCGGCGATCAGATCGACCGCCAGCGCCAGTTCGTTGTACTGCGCCTCGAACATCAGGTGCAGCGTGTTGAACATCGGGCCGGTGACGTTCCAGTGGAAATTATGGGTCTTGAGATACAGCGTGTAGGTGTCGGCGAGCAGCCGGGCCAGCCCCGCCCCGATCTGCTCCCGCGCCCGGTCGTCGATACCGATGTCGATCCGGGGGGCCCCCTGCGCTTTGTCCTTGGCCATTGCTCTCTCCCTATCCCAACGGGTTGCTACGATGGGCCGAGTGTGCCCTGATGGCTGATTCATTTCAATAGAGGGCATTACGTGTCTTATTAAAAAAATTCCAGCAAGCAGCGCCAAGCCGCTCCGCCGGCGTCCCTGCCGTCGCCGTCGGCCCAAGCCTATGGCCTACCTCTTCCTTCTTATAATGATTTCCGTATCACCTCTGGTTTTTTCGAACGGTTCCAGCTAAAATCAACCTCGGATACCCCTCGTCCCTGTCACAAGGCGCCTCCCATGACGATGATGACCGTCCGCCCCTACAGCCAAGCCCTCGATCGCCTGCGCGCGGTCGGGCTGCGTCCGACCCGCCAGCGCCTGGCCCTGGCCCGATTGTTGTTCGACGGGGGCGACCGTCACATTTCCGCCGAACAGCTTCATTCCGAGGCGATGGCCAGCAACATCCGGGTGTCGCTGGCGACGGTCTACAATACCTTGCACCAATTCACCGATGCCGGGCTGCTGCGCGAAATCGTGGTCGAATCCGGCCGATCCTATTTCGACACCAACACCTCGGACCACCACCATTTCTTCTACGAGAAGACCAGCCAGCTTTGCGACATTCCGCCCGAGCTGATCACCGTCACCAAGGTCCCCAGCGCCCCGGCCGGCCACACCATCCGCCGGGTCGACGTCATCGTCCGCGTCGACGGCTGATCCACCTCCCGGCGCCGGTGAGGCGGGCTGGCGCCGGCATGCCTCCTTTTTTCTGAAAACCATCGGGCTCCGCGGCATCGCCTGGGCGGAGCGGTCGCTCGCCGCTGGCGCGGCGGGGGCTTTCATGCTATTGCCCCGCAACACCCGCCCGGCATGAAATCGCCCTGGAGGCCCGGATTGGACGCTGCGACCACCCCCCCCTCACCCGGCGCGGGTGCGTGCTGGCGTCCGGCGCTGTGGGTGACCCTGCTGACCGTCGGACTGGCCCTGCTGCATGCCGGAGTGGCGGCCAGCGGCCTGCTGTCGGGCGACGAGGCCTATTACTGGCTGTGGTCGCGCCGGCTGCAACTGTCCTATTTCGATCATCCCGGCATGGCGGCGTGGTGGCTGGCGGCAACGACCTGGCTGCTCGGCGATACCGAACTGGCGGTGCGGCTGCCCTCGGTGCTGGCGGCGGCGGCGGTGACGCTGCTGCTGTACGACACCACCCGCCGCGCCTTCGCCTCGACCGCCGCCGGCCTGACCGCCGCGCTGTGGCTCAACCTGACCCTGCTGTTCGGCGCCGCCGCCGTCACCGCCACCCCCGACGCGCCGCTGCTGGTGTTCTGGGCGCTGGCGCTGTGGGCGATGGTGCGGCTGATGCGCGGCGGCGGGCTCGGCTGGCTGCTGCTGCTGGCGCTGGCGCTCGGTCTCGGCTTCACCGCCAAATACACCGTGGTGCTGATCGTGCCCGGCCTCGCCGTCACCTTCCTCGCCTTCCGCGCCGGCTGGCACTGGCTGCGGCGGCCGGTGGCGCTGGCGCTGGCGGCGGCGCTCGGCCTCGTCTGCACCCTGCCGGTGCTGCTGTGGAACGCCCGTCACGACTGGGTGTCGTTCCGCAAGCAATTGTCGCATTCGTTCGACACCCCGGTGGCCGATCCGCTCGCCAGCCTCGGCACCTTCCTCGGCACCCAGGCCGGGCTGATGACCCCGCTGCTGTTCGGCTTCTGCCTGTGGGGAATCGGCTGGGCGCTGTGGGCCGGCTGGCGCCGCCGGCGTCCCGACTGGTTCGTGCTGGGCGCCACCGCGCTGCCGGTGCTGTTGTTCTTCGCCCATCACGCCTGGGGCGGGCTGGTCCAGCCGCATTGGGCCGGCCCCGCCTGGCTCGGCGCCATCGCCGCCGCCTGCGGCGGCTGGCACGCGATCGGCGCCCGCTTCAAGGCCGGGCCGCGCTGGCGGCTGGCCCGGCGGCTGTTCGTCGCCGCGCCGGTCCTGGGCGGGATCCTGGTCGGCGTCGCCTATCTCCAGATGGCCACCGCGCTGCTGCCGATTCCGCCCAAGCTCGACCCGCTCGGGCGGCTGGGCGGTTGGGACCGGCTGGCCCAGGCGGTGACCGCCCAGCGTGCCGCCCACCCCGACGCCTTCGTCTTCGTCGCCAAGCACGAACTGAGCGGGCTGCTGAGCTTTTACCTGCCCGACCACCCCACCGTGTTCCTGACCGGATCGGGCGGGGTGCCGCGCATTCCGTCCTACGATGGCGATAACGTCGCCACCCTGGCCGGGCGCGACGGCCTGTTCGTGATCCGCACCGGCACCCCGGCGGTGGAGGACATCGCCCGTTCTTTCGCCCGGGTCAGCCGGCTCGACGGAATCGAGCGGCGCTGGGGCGGGCGGGCGATCGACCGTTATGAGATCTGGCTGGGGGAATCCTACCAGCCGGGCCTGTTCGAAGAGAGGAGAGAGCTGCCGTGAAGGTCGACAGCATGCGCCGGATCGATTTCTGGGTGGGCGTGCCGCTGTGCGCCGCCCTGACCGCCTGGCTGTGGCTGTGGCGGCGGCTGCGACCGGGACGCCTCCCGCGCGCCGGGCGCAACCTGCTGTTCATCGAATTGTCGGAGATGGGCAGCACCATCCTGGCCGATCCGGCGATGCGGCGGGCCCAGGCGCTGTTCCCCCAGGCCGAACTGTATTTCCTGATCTTCACCGCCAACCGCGCCAGCCTCGACATCATCGGCACCATCCCGCCCGAGCGGGTGCTGACCATCCGCGCCGAATCGTTCATCACCCTGGCCTTCGACAGCCTGCGGGCGATCGTGGCGATGCGGCGGCTCGACCTGCACGCGGCGATCGACCTTGAGCTGTTCTCGCGCTACAGCGCGCTGCTGACCTTTCTGTCCGGCGCGCCGGAGCGGGTCGGCTTTCACCGCCTCGCCAATGAGGGGCTCTATCGCGGCGAGCTGCTGACCCGCCGCGTCGCCTACAATCCGCATCACCATGTCGCCAAGAGCTTCCTCGCCTTGGTCGAGGCGCTGGCCGAGCCGGCCGAGACCTGCCCGCACAGCAAGGCGCTGATCCCCGACGCGGCGATCCGCCTGCCGGCCTTCACCCCCGATCCCGCCCGCGGGACCGCCTTCCGCGACCGGTTGCTCGCCGCCTATCCCCAGTTGGCCCGCCATCCGCGCTGGATCATCCTCAACCCCAACAGCAGCGAACTGATGCCGCTGCGGCGCTGGCCGGCGGAGCGATATCACGCCCTGGCCCGCCGCCTGCTCGAACGCGACGGCGTCGCGGTGCTGTTCACCGGCACCGGCGCGGAACGGGCCGAGGCCGAGGCGCTGGCCGCCGGGCTCGATCCGGCCCGGGTGGCGGTGCTGTGCGGCTTCACCCGCCTCGACGAACTGCCGCTGCTGTATTCGCTGTGCGCGGCGATGATCACCAACGACAGCGGCCCGGCCCATTTCGCCGCGCCGACCGGGCTGCGCACCGTGGTGCTGTTCGGGCCGGAAACGCCGGCGCTGTATGGCGCTCTCAACCCCAACGCGCGATTTGTCTTTGCCGGTTTGGCCTGTTCGCCCTGTGTCTCGGCCGCCAATCACCGCAAAACCCTCTGCACCGAGCCGCGCTGCATGACCGCGATCGAGGTGGAAATGGTTCTGGATCAGTTGGATGCCTGAGCCCGGTCCAAACCGGCCGACCGCACCGTTTCGGCCGGGTCCGGCCGGGGTTTGTCTATGCGTCACTAATTCGTAATGTCACTGGTGGTTTCCACCGCCAAGGCTCTATATATGTCCTCCCCCCTCGTTCGGCCGTGCCCACGGCCCTGGCCAGCCAAGGAGTGATCGTCGCCTTGAAACCCCTTGACCCTATCCTGATTTCCGGTCGCGAGGTCCTTCCCCTTGTCGAGGGGGGCAAAGGTGTCAACATTTCCACCGGGATAAGTTCGGGGGCGTGGGCCGCGGCCGGAGGGGTCGGGACCTTCTCCGGGGTCAATGCCGATTATTACGACGAGAACGGCCAGCCGGTGGCGCTGCTCTACCACGGCAAGACCCGTCAGGAGCGCCACGCCGAGTTGATCCTCCAGGGCATCAGGGGGGGGATCGCCCAGGCCCGCATCGCGCACGACATGGCCGGCGGCCAGGGGCGCCTGCACATGAACGTGCTGTGGGAGATGGGCGGGGCCGAACCGATCCTCGAAGGCATCCTCGAAGGGGCGAAGGGGCTGATCCACGGCGTCACCTGCGGCGCCGGCATGCCCTACCGCGTCGCCGAGATCGCCGCCCGCTTCAACGTCTATTACTATCCGATCATTTCCTCCGCCCGCGCCTTCCGCGCCCTGTGGAAGCGGTCCTATCACAAGGCGCCCGGCCTGCTCGGCGGCGTGGTCTACGAGGATCCCTGGCTGGCCGGCGGCCATAACGGCCTGTCCAACAGCGAGGATCCCGCCACCCCCGAGCCGCCGTTCGGCCGCGTGCGCGAACTGCGCAAGGCGATGAACGAATACGGCCTGACCCAGGTGCCGATCTTCGTCGCCGGCGGGGTGTGGTGGCTGAAGGAATGGGAAGAGTTCATCGGCAACCCCGAGATCGGCCCGGTGGCGTTCCAGTACGGCACCCGCCCGCTGCTGACCAAGGAAAGCCCGATCTCCGACGCCTGGAAGCAGCGCCTGCTGACCCTCCAGCCGGGCGACGTGCTGCTGCACCGCTTCAGCCCGACCGGCTTCTATTCCTCGGCGGTCAAGAACCCCTTCCTGCTCGAACTGTGCGAGCGGCTCGACCACCAGATCCCCTATTCGCCCGAATGCGTCGGCGATCACGTCGCCGAACTGCCGATCGGCGCCCGCGGCCGCATCGTCTGGGTCACGCCGCATGACCGCCAGCGCGCCGAGGGCTGGATCGCCGAGGGCTTTTCGGTCGGCATGCGCACCCCGGATTCGACCCTGGTCTTCGTCCGTCCCGAGCGGGCCGAGGCGATCCGGCGCGATCAGGTCGAGTGCATGGGCTGTCTGTCGCAGTGCCAGTTTTCCAACTGGGCCCAGAACGAGACCGGCAGCACCGGCAAGAAGGCCGATCCGCGCAGCTTCTGCATCCAGAAGACCCTCCAGGCGATCGGCCACGGCGCCGATGTCGAGACCGAACTGATGTTCGCCGGCCACAACGCCTACCGCTTCGGCCAGGATCCCTATTACGCCGGTGGCTTCATCCCCACCACGCGCGAGTTGATCGAGCGGATCCTCACCGGGGAATGACCCCGCCCCGGGATGCGGACCGCACCGGTCCGCATCCCGGCCGTTGCTGCCATCAAACGATAGAGCCGGTCCACGCGAACGAAGTCGGGGAGAACCGGCGGCCGGGACGCGCGGCGGTTTGAGCGGCCCCGGGACGGGAGGCGTCACGCCAACCGCCAGCCCCGGTTCCCTTGGCCTGGAAATGGTTTGATACCAATCTGCGTTGAGTATGACTCATGTATGGGATTCCCAAAGCGGCCTGAATATGAGTCACTCTGGCCAATAGCTGGAGTTTCGATATGGCTGCGCCGATCCCGCTGCGCCTTGAT
>JBDLVO010000277.1:0-2881 GCA_039804805.1 Pseudomonadota bacterium | reverse complement strand
CACCAGCCTCGGCCCGGTCGGGGTCAAGCTGTCGGCCGGGGCGTTCCAGACCGAGCTGGCCGCCGGCGAGCGGGTCAACCAGTACAGCGGCGGCAGCCAGTTGTCCTATGCCGGCTTCACCCTGGGCGGGTCGTACCAACTGGCGCGCGACCAGATCGCCAAGGCCGGCGGCGTCTCCACCACCTCGACCGGCGCCAATAGCACGGTCGGCAACAACCCGGTCGGCACCGCCGCCGCCACCGCGATCGGACGGGCGCTGGGGGTCGGCAACGGGGTCAATTACCGCTACGATTTCGGCGGCGAGGCCTACGATGTCGGCCTGCAATACGCCACCGGCCCCTATGCCATCAGCTTCGCCTATTTCCATTCGGCGACCCGAGGCGTCAAGCTCGACACCTACGGCATCGGCAAGCATGACGACGACACCATCGACGTCTATCAGGCCTCGGGCAAATACGCCCTCAGCCCGGGCATCGACCTGCTGGCGTCGGTCGGTTACGCCGATTTCCAGAGCGGTCTCTACAAGCTGTCGAACAACGGCTATCGCGACACGCTCAAGAACGAAGGCTATTTCGGCATGACCGGCCTGTCGCTGAAGTTCTGAGGCGAGCGGTTCGGAGGGGGGTGGCCCGGTCGGGGCCGCCCCTTTTTGCGGTGCGATCCGGGCGCGGCGCTCAGTGGGCGGTTGGCGGCGGCCGGACCGACAGGATCGCCTCGCTGGCGGCGCGGCCGGGGGGCGCGATGGCGGTGACCAGTGGCAGCGGCGCGGCGCCCTCGCCGCCGAAACGCTTGGCCAGCAGGTCGGCGAACCAGCCCTGCGGACTGAAGGCGTAATCGGTCAGCCGCACCCCGTTGTCCTCGCGGGTGTCGAGCACCGCCAAGCTGCCGCCATTGCGCAGGCCGCCGCGCTCGACCATCGACAGCAGGTGGGTGCGGATCGCCGCCGCGTCGGCATATTCGGCCATCACCGAGCAATCGCCGTCCTTGCTGGCGACCAGGGTGACCGCGCCCATGCCCGGCCGGCGCAACACCCGGACATAGCCGCCGCGATCGCCCAGCAGCGGGGCGGTGAGGTCGGCCGGGGCCTCGATGAAGCCATATTCGCCGCCGGGGGCGGCGGCGGCGGCGATGCCGTTGGCGTCGCCGATGTTGAGCAGGCAGATCTCGCCCAGTACCGCGATCGCCAGCCGGCTGGTCTGGTCACGCAGGGCGGCCATGTCGGGCACCGGCCCGGCCTGGCTGGGGAGGGGGGACGCGGACAGCAGCGCCAGCAGCGCCAGGACGGATCGCAGCCTCATGGGGATGGCCTCGTGCCGATGGTGAGGATCGCCTGCAGGTCGGGATTGGCGCCGTCGGCGGTGGTCAGCACCACCCGCGCCCCCGGCGGATCGCCGCCGAGTTGGCGCGCCAGCGCCTCGCGGTAGGATCCGGTCGGAATCAGATCGAACGAGCGGGCCCGCATGCCCTGGCGGGTTTCGTCCCCGGCCGCCCGCACCGTGAACGAGCCGCCGAGCCCGGCGCGCAGGTCGGTCTCCAGCCGGCGGGCCAGCGCCTCGGTGCCGACCTTGCGCACGAACAGGATACAGGAGCGGTCGGCTCGCAGCAGCGCCAGCACCAGTCCGGCATCGGCGCGGACCCAGGCGTCGCCCTCGCGCCCGCGCAGATAGGGGCGGGCGGCGTCGGCGGTCAGCGGCGGCAGAGAGAGATCCTGCCCCGGCTGGAGATGCTGGCGCAGGGTGTCGTAATCGCCCTGATAGGCGACGCAGGACAACAGGAAGGTGCGCGAGGCCAGCTCGGCCACGCCATCGGCGGCCGGCGCCGCCGCCAGCGGACTGACGCCAAGCCCCAGCGCCACCAAGGCACCGCCCCCAATGCGGAAGAACGCTCTCATGCCGAGAGCAGAGCATAGCCCGCGCCCGGGCGCAAGCTCCCCCCATCGACGGGGTCCAGGGGCCTTGCGGCCCCTGGCGGGCCCGGGCAGCGCCCGGACCTTTTTATTATTCCGCCGCCGGTTTGGCCGGCTGATAGATCTCGCCCCCTTCGGCGCGGAACTTCTCGCTCATTGCCGCCATCCCGTCCTGGCTGGCGGCGAGGTCGCGCACCTCCCGCGAGATCTGGTAGGCGCAGAATTTCGGCCCGCACATCGAACAGAAATGGGCCAGCTTGGCGCCGTCGGCCGGCAGCGACTGGTCGTGGAAGTCCTGAGCCTTTTCCGGATCGAGCGACAGATGGAACTGGTCGCGCCAGCGGAATTCGAACCGGGCCCGGCTCAGCGCGTCGTCCCGCAGCCGCGCCGCCGGGTGTCCCTTGGCGAGGTCGGCGGCATGGGCGGCCAGCTTGTAGGTCACCACCCCTTCGCGCACGTCCTGGCGGTCGGGCAGGCCGAGATGCTCCTTGGGGGTGACGTAGCACAGCATCGCGGTGCCGAACCAGCCGATCATCGCCGCGCCGATCGCGCTGGTGATGTGGTCGTAGCCGGGGGCGATGTCGGTCACCAGCGGCCCGAGGGTGTAGAACGGCGCCTCGCCGCACAAGGCGAGCTGCTTCTCGACATTGACCTTGATCTTGTGCATCGGCACATGGCCGGGCCCCTCGATCATCACCTGGGTGTCGAACGCCCAGGCGCGGTGGGTCAGCTCGCCCAGGGTTTCCAGTTCGGCGAACTGGGCGGCGTCGTTGCCGTCGGCGATCGAGCCGGGGCGCAGGCCGTCGCCGAGCGAGATGCCGACGTCATAGGCGGTGAGGATCTCGCAGATCTCATCGAAATGGGTGTAGAGGAAGTTCTCGCGGTGATGGGCGAGACACCATTTGGCGATGATCGAGCCGCCCCGGCTGACGATGCCGGTGACCCGCTTGGCGGTCAGCGGAATGTGGGCGAGGC
>JBDLVO010000276.1:0-4502 GCA_039804805.1 Pseudomonadota bacterium | reverse complement strand
TGGCGACGCTCTGGACATTGCTGGTGGCCTGCTGGGTGGCGGCGGCGACGGTCGAGGCGCGTTGCAGCGAGATGTCGGCGTTGGAGGACAATTGCCGCGCCGTCGCCGACAGGCTGTCATGGGCCTCCTGCACCTGGCTCAGCACTTCTGACGAGCGGTTGCGGAAATCGCGCATCAGCTCGCCGACCGCCTTGGTGCGGTAATCGCTGGTGGCCATGCGGTCGCGGTCGCTCTGTTCGATCTGCTTGCGCTCGATCTGAGCCGCGCGGAACATCAGCACGGCGTGGGCGATGTGGCCGATCTCGTCCTTGCGCTCGCCGTCGATCACCTCGACGGAGACGTCGCCGCGATTGAGCCGATCGACCGCCGCGCTGAGGCGCCCGAGCGGCCGCGTCACCAGTCGCGACACGATCAGGTACAGCAGCGCCAGCGCCGCCAGGGTCAGCACCACCCCCAGCACGATGCCCTGGGCGATGGTGGTGTGGGTTTCGGTTTCCATCGCGGCGACCGCGTCGAGCATCGCCTGATGATTGACGTCGACCCGCTGCTGGACCAGATCGCCGAAAGCGAGGCGAGCGGAGCGGCCGTCGGTCAGCCACACCTCGGAGGCCTGATCGCGCTCGCCGGCGCGGACATGGGCCATCGCCTGCCGGGTGACGGTGTCGTAGCGCGCCAGCTTGGCCCGCAGATCGTCGAGCACCGCCCGGCGCGCCGGGGAATCGGCCATCGCCGCCGCGCTGTCGAGCACCTTGGCGATGTTGCCGACGCTGGTCTGGTAGCGCTGTTCGGCCTGATCGATTTCGGTCTGATTGCGGCTGAGCAGGGTCGACAGCGCCGCCACCGCCGCGTTGTTGAGTTCGGCCTTGAGGTTGAGCGTCATCACCGAGCGTTTCACTTCCGAGCCGATGATGTCGGTGGCGCTCCGGCTGATCTTCAGCAGGCTGCTCGAATTGACCGCGATGATGATCGCGATCGAGGCGGTCAGGATGAAGGTCGGCAGCAATATTTTGCGGAATACGGTCAAATCCAGCAACCAGCGTGTCATTTTTGTCTCCGGCCCCCCCCGAAGGTGCCGGCCATTCCCCCGCCGCGCGCCGGTCGGGTCGCGGGGCGGTGTGTCGCGCCGCCGGGTGGCGGGGCGCCGATGATTTGAGGAACGGCCTCAGTTTAGGCTAGTGATAGCCGCAATGGCAAAGATCACAAGTACGGATTGAGGAGGGGTGGCATGCAATATACGCAAAAGTGAATCATTTCTTAATTTGTTGGATTTTAAGGGCATCGGCTGGAATTGTGCAATCCAACGGCTGATGAAATTGTTTTTGCTGAAAAAGTCCGTCGATTTGTCGGCAAGTGGCCGGACTTACTGCCGGCAGGCCCCGTCGGCGCCGAGGCGGATCAGCGGGGCACGGCCGCCGATCACCGCGGCATAGCGGGTGACGGTGGCGCTGGGGCGCAGCGGCGAGCGGGTCAGCGGCGCCGGCAGCAGCGCCGCCAGCAGGGCGGCCTCAGGCGGGGTCAGCGCGGCGGCCGGCTTGTGGAAATAGCGGTTGGCCGCCGCCTCGGCGCCGTAGAGGCCGGGGCCGAGTTCGACGATGTTGAGATAGACCTCGAGGATCCGCCGCTTCGGCCACAGCGCCTCGAGATAGAGGGTGAGATAGGCCTCGACCCCCTTGCGCAGGAAAGTGCGGCCCGGCCACAGATAGAGGTTCTTGGCGGTCTGCATCGAGATCGTGCTGGCGCCGATCAGGCGCTCGCCCTCCTCGTAGCTTTCCACCGCCGACTGGATCGCGTCCCAGTCGAAGCCCCAATGGCGGCAGAAGCGGGAATCCTCGGCGGCGATCACCGCTCGCCGTAAATGGGGGGAAATCTGGTCGAGATCGCGCCAGGAGCGGGTCATTCCCTGGCCCTCGGTCAGCCGCATCAGCATCAGCGGGGTCGCCGGCGGCGGCACCACCCGGAACAGCAGGGTCAGCAGCAGCGGCAGGCCGGCCCCCAGCCCGACCAGCAGCAGCAGGCCCCGGCGCAGCCAGCGGCCCCAGCGCGGGAGGCGGGCGAGGGGCGGGCGCGCCGGTTCGGCCGCGGGGGGCAGGCCCCGGCGGGGCGGATCGGTCCGGCGGCGGGCCATCGGGTCTCCATCGCTCGCGGTGGGGGGCGGCCGGTCCGGCCGGGACGGAGGCCGTGGATTGGTTAAGGAATTTGCGCGAGGATCGGGCCGATGTCGAGTCCGCACCCCGCGTCGTCCCCGCCGTTGTTGCCGTCCGCCCCGGCCGCACCCGCCGTCCGGGTCCGGCGCAAGGCGTCACCGCCGGAGCCGCCCGCGCGTCCGCCGTCCCGGCGGCGGCGGGGCCGGAGGAGGGGCTGGCGTCGGCGGCTCGGCCGGCTGTGGCGCGGGCTCAACCGGGTGCCGTCGCCGCTGCTGACCCTGGGGCTGGTGGCGGTGGTGGCGGGCGGGCTGTTTCTGGTCAATCTGGCCCATTGGGTGATCCGCAAGCCGAGCGAATTGCTGGCCCCGGTCAGCGACCTGATGGTCAAGAGCCCGGCCGAAACCTGGGCCGCCTATGGCAAGTGGTTCCGGGCCTATGCCACCGCCCGGGTGCCGGCCGAGCTGCTGGCGGCGCTGGCGCAGATCGAGAGCGCCGGCAATCCGGCGGCGCAGACCTATTGGCGCTGGAGCCCCGGCGCCGACGATCTGTTCGGCTTTTACCGTCCGGCGTCGAGTTCGGTCGGGATGTTCCAGATGACCGCGCCGGCCTATGCCGACGCCCGGCGCGGCTGTGTCCGCGACCATGTGGTGGTGCCGCGCGGCGATCCGCGCTGCCCGGCCGAGGACGAGCCGCTGCGGATACTGCCGTCCCACGCGATCGAGCTGACGGCGGTCTATCTCGATCGCGGCGCGGCGCGGCTGCTGGCCAACCATCCCGGCGCGGTGTCGCCGCATCAGCGGCGCGACCTGACCGCCCTGCTGCATCTGTGCGGTCCCGGCCCGGCCGGCGCCTTCGTCCGCCGGGGGTTCCGCCTTGCCCCGGGCGAGCGCTGCGGCGATCACGACCCCGCCGCCTATCTGGCCGAGATCGAGCGCCTGACCGTCCAGTTCCGCCGCCTCGCCGACGCGGCGGAGTGAGGTTAGCCCCTTTCAAAAAAGGAGGAGGTCTGGAGGCGTCAGCCTCCAGGCGGGGCCGGGGCGGCAGCCCCGCCGGGGGGCTCAGCCGGCCCGTACCGAGGTCAGGAAGGCGTGGACCTCGCCGTCGAGGCGCTGGGCCTCGCTGGCGAGTTGGCGGGCGGCGGCCAGCACCTCGCCGGCGGCGCCCTGGGCGGCGTGGTTGGTGGTGCGCAGCCCGTCGAGATGGTCGCCCACCGCCCGGGTGCCCTCGACCGCGTCGCGGGCGTTGCGGGCGATCTCGCCGGTGGCGCTCTGCTGGCGTTCGACCGCCCCGGCGATCGCCGCCGCCACCTCGTTGATGGTGGTGATGGTGGTGCCGATCTGGTCGATCGCGCTGATGGCGTCGCGGGTGGCGTCCTGGACGGTGGCGATCTGGGCGCCGATCTCCTCGGTGGCGCGCGCGGTCTGGTTGGCGAGGTGTTTGACCTCGTTGGCGACCACGGCGAAGCCCTTGCCGGCCTCGCCGGCGCGGGCGGCCTCGATGGTGGCGTTGAGGGCGAGCAGGTTGGTCTGGTTGGCGATGTCGGTGATCAGGGCGCTGACCTCGCCGATCTTGCCGACGGCGGTGGCGAGGCCCTGGACCAGGGCGTCGGTGCGCTTTTGCGACTGCACCGCCTCGGCCGAGATCTGGTTGGAATGGCGGACCTGCCGGCTGATCTCGGCGATCGATTCGCTCAACTGGTCGGCGGCCGAGACCATCACCGTGGCATTGTCGCTGGCCTGCCCGGCCGAGGCCGACACCCGGTCGGCGGCGGTGGCGACGTCGGACACCGTGCGCGACATCAGTTCCGCCGCCTGCTGCATCTGGCTGGCGGTCGAGCCGATCACCTGGGCCACCTGCTGGACGCTGCCCTCGAACTGGTCGGCCATCCGGAGCGCGCCCTCGCGCCGTTCGGCGGCGGCGGCGCGGCGTTGTTCCTCCTGGTCGCGGCGCAGGCGGTCGGCCTCGCGCGCCTCGTCGCGCAGCACCTGGATCGACTGGGCCAGCACCCCGATCTCGTCGCCGCGCCCGACCCGCACCGCCCCGGCGGCGTCGGCGGCGTAATCGCCCCCGGCGAGGCGGCGGGTGACCTCGGCCAGCCGCACCAGCGGGGTCGAGATGTGGCGGCCGAGCAGCAGCACCCAGCCGAGCGAGATCAGCGTCAGCAACAAAGCGGCGCCGATCTGCTGGCCGGCCGAGGCCCAGAACCGGCGGTCGAGATCGTCGAGATAAAGCCCGGTGCCGACGGTCCAGCCCCACGGCTCCAGCCGCACCGCCACCGTCATCTTCTCGCTCGGTTCGGTCTGGCCCGGCTTGGGGAACAGGTAGCGCACCACGCCGCCGCCGTGACGGGCGCCGGCG
>JBDLVO010000275.1:0-3219 GCA_039804805.1 Pseudomonadota bacterium | reverse complement strand
CCGACCCGGCCGAGGCCCGCGCCTTCGCCCGCCAGCTCGAATGCTGGAACATGCACGGCGCCACCGAGGTCTGCGGCACCATCTGCATGACCCGGGTCGATCCCGACGGCGAGGGGCCGATCCCCAGCGGCCGTCCCTTTCCCCGCGCCGGGGTCCATCTGCTCGACGAGGACGGGGCCGAGGTCGCCCCCGGCGCGGTCGGCGAGATCCACGTCACCGGTCCCGGCGTCGCCGGTTGCTATCTCGGCCAGCCCGAATTGAGCGCGGCCCAGTTCGTCCCCACCCGCTGGGGGCTGGCCTACCGCACCCGCGATCTCGGCCGCTGGCGCCCCGACGGCCAGTTGGAGACGCTCGGCCGGATCGACGACGTGGTCAAGCTGTCGGGCCAGCGGGTGGCGCTGGGCGAGATCGAGCAGACCCTGGCCCGCCATCCCGGCGTGCGCCGCGCCGCCGTGCTGGTCGAGGGCCAGCGTCTGGTCGCCTTCGTCGAGACCGAGCCGGGCATGGCGGCGCCGGCCTCGTGGCGCGAGGTGCTGACCCGCACCCTGCCGGCGGCGATGATCCCGGCCCGGGTCACCGCCCTGGCCGGCCTGCCGCTGACCGGCGCCGGCAAGGTCGATCGCCGCGCCCTGACCGCGCTGGCCGAGGCCGCCCCCACCGCATCCTCCGCCCCGCCCGCCACCCCGCTCGAACACCGCATCGCCACACTGTGGGAAGCGGTGCTGGAGGTCGCCCCAATCGGGCGCGACGACGATTTCTTCGCCCTCGGCGGCAGCAGCCTGCGCTCGATCCAGGTGGCCGCCCGGCTGCGGGCCGAGGGGATCGCGGTCGAGGCGCGCACCCTGCTGCTGGCCCGCACCGTCGCCGCCCTCGCCGCCCGGATCGAGGAAGCCACCGAGGCGGCGCCGCCGGCCGCCGCCGACACAATCACCTTGGCCGAGCAGGAATTCTGGGCTTCATGGCGGCTCGACCGGCCCCAGGCCGGCGCGGTGGTCCGCCGGGTGCTGGCGGTGACCGGCGCGGTGCCGCCGCCCGAGCGCTGGGCCGCCGCCTGGGCCGACCTGATCGCCCGCCATCCCGCTTTGCGCGGCGGCTTCGATGCCGAGTCCGACGGCACGGTGCGGCCGCTGCGGCTGGCCCCCACGGCGGTGTCGGCGCCGTTCCCGGTTGAAGAGGTGGCCGATCCCGCGGCGGCGCGGGCGCGGATCGAGGCCCATCTCGCCGTCCGGTTCGATCCCACCCGGCCGCCGCTGGCCCGGGCCGGGCTGGTGCGGATCACCGCCGCCGATGGGACTGGCGGCGAGACCCTGCTGTGGCTCGGCATCCATCACGCCGTCGCCGATGGCGAATCCGTCCGCCAGCTCGAAAGCGACCTGCTGGCCCTGGTCGAAGGCCGCGCTTTGCCCCCGGCTGCCGACGGCCCGGCCCTGGCCCGCGCCGAGGAGGCCCGCCACCGCGACGGCCCCGCCGCCGAGGCGGCGCGGCAGGCGTGGCGGGACCGGCTCGATGCCCTCGCCGCCGACGCGGCCGAGCCGCTGCTTCCGCTGCCGGCGGAAACCCGTCCCGCCCCGGCGCTGGCGGTCGGGCCGCTGCTGACCGCGACCCTGACCGCGCGCGAGGCGGCGGCGCTCGACCTCGCCGCCCGCCGCGCCCGCGCCGGCCGCCACGCCGTGCTGCTGGCCCTGCTCGGCCACGAGGCCCAGCGCCGCGACGGCCGCCCCCGCCTGCTGATCGGCTGCGGCGTCTCGCTGCGCCCGGCGGCGGCGGAAACGGCGGTCGGGCTGTTCGTCCATCTGGTGCCGGTGGCGCTGACCGCCGCGCCCGAGGCGAGTCTGGCCGAACGGATCGCCGCCGCCCAGGCCGGGCTCGACGCGGCGCTGGCGACGGCATGGCTGCCGCCGGCCCTGATCCAGGCCGATTTCCGCCGCCGCCATCCCGGGCTGCGCCCGCCCGAACTGCCGCCGTTGCTCGACCTCGCCCTCACCGCCGCCCCCTCCCGCTTCCACCAGGGCGACGGGCTGACCCTGCGTCCCCGCGCCTTGCCGGGCGAAACCGCCCTGCCCGCCGCCGGACTGACCCTGGCCTTCAGCCACGAACCGCGCGAGGACGGCGGCATCGACCTCGCCCTCGCCTGGCGGCCCGACCGGATCGATGCCGCCACCGCCCAGGGCTGGCTCGACGGCTTCGCCGCCTGGGCCCGCCGCCTCGCCGCCGCCCCCAATGGGCTCGACGCGCCGCTGCCGCCGCTGCGGCCGGAGGAGGAGGCGCTGCTGGCGGAATGGGAGCGCGGCCCGACCCCGCCGGCCCGGCCCGAGGCGCTCCACCGCCGGTTCGCGGCCGCCGCCGCCGCCGCGCCGGAGCGGATCGCCCTGGTCAGCCCGAGCCGCCTGTTCACCCGGGCCGAGATCAACCGCCACGCCGACCGGGTCGCCGCCCTGTTGCGCCACCACGTCCTGCCGCCGGGCGCGGTGGTGGCGGTGCTGGCCGACACCGTCCCCGCTTTGCCCGGGGCGGTGCTGGGGGTATGGAAGGCCGGCGGGGTCTATCTGCCGCTGCCGCCCGATCTGCCGCCGGCCCGCCGTGCCGCGATCCTGGCCGATGCCGGCGCCCGCCTGCTGCTGGTCCTGCCCGGGCAGGCGGCCCCGGCCGGGCTCGACCCCGCCCTCATCGCGCTGGCCTGCCCCGACCCCGGCGACGCGGCGGACGGGGCCGAACCGGCCGCGCCGCCACCGGCCGGGGCGGGCGAGGCAACCGGCGCCGCCTATCTGATCTACACCTCGGGCACCACCGGTACCCCCAAGGGGGTGGCGCTGCGCCACGACGCCCTGGCCCTGGTCGGCAGCGAGACCGCCCGTGTCGCCGGCCTTAACGCCGACGACCGCGTCGCCCTCGCCGCCTCGCCCGGTTTCGACGCCTCGCTGTGGGAAATCGCGCTGGCGCTGGCGGCAGGCGCCGCCTGGGTGCCGGTGCCGCGCGGCTGGCGCGACGATCCCTGGACGCTGCGCCGCCGCTATGCCGAGTTGGGAATCACCGCCGCCTATCTGTCGCCGTCCTATCTCCGCCTCGCCGCCGAGCAATCCTTTTCCGGGCTGCGGGTGCTGCTGACCGGCGGCGAGGCCCCCACCCACCAGGATTTCGACCGCCTCGCCGATTCGGTGCCGACCCTGTGCAACGCCCATGGTCCGACCGAGGCCACCGTGCTGGTGTCGATCGAGCGGA
>JBDLVO010000274.1:0-8368 GCA_039804805.1 Pseudomonadota bacterium | reverse complement strand
ATGCTGTTGTCGCCCCCGGTTGCGACGGCACGGAGGCGGCGATGCGCTGGGTGACGGTCTTTCTCGCGGCGATCGCGCCGCTGCTGCTGGCGCTGCCGGCGATGGCGGCGGGGGAGGGCGGTGCCGGCGCCTCGGCCTGGGCCGCCAGCGAGGCGGGGCGGGTGCGGCTGATCGCCGCCGTTGACAGCGTCGGGCCCGGCGCCGCCCCGCTGCGGCTGGCGGTCGAGTTCGATCTGGCTCCCGGCTGGAAGATCTATTGGCGGACCCCGGGCGATGCCGGCTATCCGCCCGCGCTCGATTGGGCCGGGTCGGACAATCTCGCCGCCGCCGCGCTGGGCTGGCCGGCGCCGCACCGCTTCGTGCTGGGGGGCTTACAGAATTACGGTTATCAGGGCCGGGTGGCGCTGCCGCTGGCGGTGAGTCCGGCCACGCCGGGGCGGGGGCTGGCGCTGCGGGCGCGGCTGTCGTTCCTGGCCTGCGCCACCCTGTGCGTGCCGCAGCAGGCCGAGCTTGCCCTCGACCTGCCGACGGGCGACGGAACCGCCTCGGCTTATGCCGATGCCGTCGCCGCCGCCGAGGCGGCGGTGCCGGGCGACGGCGCCGCCGTCGGGCTGACGCTGGAGCGGGTCGAGGCGCGCGGCGCCGGGGCCGAGGCCCGGCTGCGCCTGATCGCCCGCGCCGAGCCGCCCTTTGCCGATCCCGACCTGTTCGTCGAATCCGCCGCGATCCCGGCGTTCGGACAGCCCGAGTTGAGGCTGTCGTCCGACCGCCGCCGGCTGGAGATCGAGATCGCCCCGGCCGAGCCGCCGGCCGCGCCGCTGGCCGGCATTCCGGTGACGGTGACGCTGACCGATGGCGGCCGCGCCCTGGAGGCGGCGGTGACCGTCGCCGCCGCCCCGGCCGGCAGCGACAAGGCGCTGGCGGCGATGCTGCTGGTGGCGCTGCTGGGCGGGCTGGTGCTCAATCTGATGCCCTGCGTGCTGCCGGTGCTGTCGATCAAGCTGCTCGGCATCCTCGGCCATGGCGGCGGCGAGCGCAGCGCCGCCCGGCGTGGCTTCCTTGCCTCCGCCGCCGGCATCGTCGCCTCGTTCCTGCTGCTGGCCGGGCTGGCGGCCGGGCTGCGTCAGGCCGGGCTGGCGGTGGGGTGGGGGATCCAGTTCCAGCAGCCGGTTTTCCTGGCGGTGATGATCGCTTTGCTGCTGGCCTTCGCCGCCAATCTGTGGGGGCTGTACCAGATCGCCCTGCCGCGCTGGCTGCTCGACCGGCTGCCGGCCGGTCCCGGTCCGGGCGGGATCGGCGGCAATTTCCTCGCCGGCGCCTTCGCCACCCTGCTGGCCACCCCCTGTTCGGCCCCGTTCGTCGGCACCGCGATCACCTTCGCCCTCGGCCGGGGGCCGGTCGAGATCGTCGCGATCTTCCTCGCCCTCGGCCTTGGCATGGCGGCGCCGTTCCTGCTGGTGGCGGCGTGGCCCGACGCGGTGCTGCGGCTGCCCCGGCCGGGGCGCTGGATGCTGCGCCTGCGCGCCGCCCTCGGCGTGGCGCTGGCCGCCACCGCGCTGTGGCTCGGGCTGGTGCTGGTGGAGGTGTTGCGCGCTCCCGGCACGCGGCCTGTCGCGACGGAGGCGGTGCCGTGGGTCGCGTTCGATCCGGCGGCGATCCCCGGGCTGGTGGCCGAGGGCAAGGTGGTGCTGGTCGATGTCACCGCCGATTGGTGCATCACCTGCAAGGTCAACGACGCGGCGGTGCTGGAGCGGGAGCCGGTCGCCGGCCGTCTCGCCGCGCCGGGGGTGGTGGCGATGCGCGCCGACTGGACCCGGCCCGATCCGGCGATCACCGCCTATCTGGGGCGGTTCGACCGCTATGCCATTCCGTTCAATGCGGTGTACGGGCCGGGGGTGCCGGACGGAGTGGCGCTGCCGGAGCTGTTGACGTCGGGGGGGGTGATGGCGGTGTTGGAGCGGGCGGCGGGGAAGTAGACGCGGGCTCTGCCCGCACCCGTAAGGCAGCCAGCGGCTCCTGGACCTGCTTCAATCAAAGGGGTCCAGGGGCCTCCGGCCCTTGGCGGGGGTGGGCGGAGCCCACATCATGCTCGTCCGGGATCCCGGCGGCGGCGCGGGCCTTGGCGCGGCTGGCCTTCTCCCGCTGGCTGGCCGAGCGCAACTGGCCGCAGGCGGCGAGGATGTCGCGGCCGCGCGGCATGCGGATCGGGGCGGAGTAGCCGGCATCCTGGAGGATATCGGAGAACGCCTTGACCGCGCGGACCTCCGGGCTGTCGAACTCCGAGCCGGGCCAGGGATTGAACGGGATCAGGTTGAACTTGGCCGGCAGGCCCTTGATCAGCGCCAGCAGGGCGCGGGCGTCGGCGGGGGAATCGTTGACCCCCTTCAGCAGGATGTATTCGAAGGTGATCCGCCGGGCGTTGGAGGCGCCGGGATAGTCGCGGCAGGCCTGGATCAGCTCCTTCAGCGGGTATTTCCTGTTGATCGGCATCAGGCGGTCGCGCAACTCGTCGGTGACGGCGTGCAGGCTGACCGCGAGGTTGACGCCGAGCCGGGCGCCGCATTCGCGCATCATCGGCACCACCCCCGAGGTCGACAGGGTGATGCGGCGGCGCGAAATGCCGATGCCCTCGCCATCCATCACGATTTCCAGCGCGGTGGCGACATTCTCGAAATTATAGAGCGGCTCGCCCATCCCCATCACCACCACGTTCGACAGCTTGCGGCCGACATCGTCGGGGGTGGGCCATTCGCCGAGCGTGTCGCGCGCCACCATCACCTGGCCGACGATCTCGGCGGCGGTGAGGTTGCGCACCAGCATCTGGGTGCCGGTGTGGCAGAACCGACAGGTCAGGGTGCAACCGACCTGGGTCGAGACGCAGGCGGCGCCGCGTTCCTCGTCGCCGTCGGGGATGTAGACGGTTTCCGCTTCCTGGCCGTCGTCGAAGCGCAGCAGCCATTTGCGGGTGGTGTCGGCCGAGAGCAGGGCGCGCTCGACGGTCGGGCGGCGCACCACGAAATGCTCGGCCAGCTTGGCCTGCATCGTCTTCGAGATCGAACTCATCGCCGCGAAATCGGATTCGCCGCGATGGTAGAGCCAGTGCCACACCTGCTTGGCGCGGAACGGCTTTTCCCCGATCTCCGCCATCGCCGCCACCAGTTGGGGACGCGACAGGCCGATCAGGTTGGGTCTGGGATCGGGGCTTTCGCTCATCGCCGGAACAATAAGGAAGCCCCGGGCGCGATGCCAAGGCAAAACGTCAGGCGGCGTCCCCGGGCGCGACCGCGCGATCGAGCGCGGCGCGCCAGTCCTCTTCGGCCTCGGCGCCGCGCTCGGCCAGCGTCAGCGTGGCGGTCAGCGGCCGCCCGTCGGGGCGGGGGCCGATCCCCTCGGTCCGCAGCCGCTCGATCCGGCGGGCGAGGTCGGCGCGCGGGGTGTCGGGCAGGGCGGCCAGCAGCCGGGTTTCGTCCCAGCGGATCAGCAGGTCGCCCGGCCCGAGCTGGCGCCGCAGCGCCGCCGCCAGGGCGCCGAGCGCGGCATCGCCCTCGTCGGGGCCGTGGCGTTCGATCAGCGCGCCCAATTCGTCGATCTCGGCCAAGGCGAGGCTCAGCGGCGCGCGCAGCCGGGCGGCGGTGCCGTCGGCCTGGGTCAGCAGCCGCTCGCCGGCCCGACGGGAAAAGGCCTCGGTGACCGGATCGATCGCGCCCTGGTCGATCCGGAGCGCCAGCAGGTGCAACTGGCTCATCCCGGCCAGGGTGGCGACCACCGCCAGCAGCAACAGCAGCCATTCCGCCCCGAGATGCGAGGCGAACGGCAGCACCTGGTTGCTGATCAGCCCGGTCAGCACGAAGCCGGTCAGCGGCATCAGGCTGAGCAGGATCCCTTCCAGCGCGGTGATCGGGAACAGCGCCAGCCCGGCCTGCATCACGAACGGCAGGAAGGCATAGCCGGTCGCCACCACCTGCGCCCCCGGTCCGGGCAGCGGAAAGCCGGCCAGCAACGGATGGCTGACCAGGAAGAACAAGGTGGGGATGCCGAGCAGCCAGGTCAGCGCCAGCAGCGCCGGCACCGGCCCGTCGGCGCGGCGGAACGACAGCGCCAGGGTGGCGAAGGCGAGGCTGGCCAGCACCCGGAGCGCGGCGAGGTCGAACGCCAGCGCCGGCTTGAAGATCGCGAGGTCGAGCGGAATCCACAGCAGGGTCAGCGCGGCGAACAGTCCGGCCACCAGCCGCACCCGGCCGATCGCCAGCCGCGCCCGCCGGGTCTGCACCGAAGCCGACAGCGCCCACGGCACCAGCAGGCCGGGCCATGGCGGTGCCGCCAGCGCGGCCAGCGCGGCCCGCAATCCTTGCCCTGCCCCTTCGGCCATCCTTACCCTCCGTCCGGCGCGCCCCGCCGCGCCGCAACCGACCGTACCCCGGCCCCCGGCGGCGATGCAAGCGCCCCGCCGCCGGGGCCGGCGCTTCCGCTACCGCCGCCGATTCGGCCGGTCGTGGCGGCGGTTCTATCCCAAAGGCATAATGCGAGCGCCCAATCGCAATGCGACCGGGACCTGTGCTTAGTAAGTGGGCAGTGGTGCCCGCAGGGAGTGCATTGAACTAGGGCAGCTCGCTTCGGGGCGCCGGATTCCCTCGGCAACCGTTTCGGCACATTTCTTGCGACACGCAGCGGCGGGCGTTATCACCCATGTGGTTATAACGCGACAGAAAAAACCATTTGGTCATTAGATTTGTCACAGGACGACGAGAGGCGCGGGATGATCGATCAATTGTTGGAAATCACCGGGGGTGTGGCCCAGTCTACCGACGAAAAGATCCGCCGCATCAACGGGATCACCCGACGCTCGCGCATGCTGGCGCTCAATGCCACCATCGAGGCCCACCGCGTCGGCGCGCTCGGCAAGGGCTTCGCGGTGGTCGCCGACGAGGTCAAGGCGATCTCGCAGGAAATCTCCCAATTGACCGGCTCGCTGCAAAGCGATCTGCGCGGCCGGCTCGACCACCTGTCGAAATTCGGCGCCGAGATGGCCGCCCGCATCCGCGAGGTGCAGGGCGAGCGCCTGTCCGACCTCGCCCACAACACCGTCGAGATCATCGACCGCAATCTGTACGAACGGTCGTGCGACGTGCGCTGGTGGGCCACCGATGCCGCCGTGGTCGAGGCCGTCGCCGCCGACAGCGCCGAGGCCCGCGCCGAGGCCTGCCGCCGGCTCGGGGTGATTCTCGATTCCTATACCGTCTATCTCGATCTGTGGGTGGCCGATGCCGGCGGGCGGGTGATCGCCAACGGCCGCCCCGACCGCTATCCCGGGGTGATCGGCAGCGACGTGTCGCGCCAGCCCTGGTTCCGCGACGCGATGGCCACCGGCACCGGCGCCGATTTCGCCGTGGTCGATATCGAACGTTCCTCCAGCCTCGGCCAGTCGCTGGTCGCCACCTATTCGACCGCGGTGCGCGAGGACGGCGAGGCCGAGGGCAAGCCGATCGGCGCGCTCGGCATCTTCTTCGACTGGCAGGTCCAGGCCCAGGCGGTGGTCGACGGCGTCCGCCTCGCCCCCGAGGACAAGGCCCGCAGCCGCTGCCTGCTGCTCGATTCCCGCCACCGCGTCATCGCCGCCTCGGATCAGGCCGGGGTGCTGAGCGAGACCTTCCCGCTGCGCGCCGCCGCCTCCGGCATGGGCTATTACGCCGACGAGCAGGGCGCGCTGGTCGCCTATGCCCGCACCCCCGGCTACGAGACCTATCGCGGCCTCGGCTGGTATGGCGTGATCGTCCAGCAGCAGAACTGAGGCGGCGGCGTTTTTATCATCCTGTTGAAATAAAAGGAAGATCCGCTTCCGGTCGCCGCGGCGCGATGGCGGCTTCCCTCCTGGCGGGAACGCGGCGGCGGCGGAATTCGGCCCGGCCGCGCCGCCGTCGGCTTGCGTCGGCGCGGCCGAGCCGCTATCACACTCGCTTTGCGACTGCGGCAGGGGGACCGCCGATGACCGACCACGCCAAGGCCCAGCGCCTGGCCGAGCGGGTGGGCGCGCTGATTTTCCAGCGCGATGCCTCGTCGCATTTCCTCGACATCACCCTGGACGCGATCGGTCCGGGCACCGCGCAACTTTCGATGACGGTGACCGAATCGATGTTGAACGGCGTCGGCATCTGCCATGGCGGCTTCACCTACAAACTGGCCGACGACGCCTTCGCCTATGCCTGCAATTCCCACAACCGGATCGCGGTCGGGCAGCATTGCACCGTCAGCTACCCGGCCCCGGCCCGGCTGGGCGACCGGCTGGTGGCGACCGGGCGGGAGGTGTTCCGCCAGGGCCGCGGCGGCGTCTACGACGTGGTGGTCGCCACCGCCGCCGGGGTGACGGTGGCGCTGTTCCGGGGCCACTGCCGTTTTCTCGACGGCCATCATCTCGAGGACGGGGCGGCGTGAGCGATGGCGTCGCCACGACCCGGCGCCGGTCCGCGGGGGCGGCGCCCGGCCCCGTTCTCATCGACTGACTGCCGTCAGTTCCCGGCCGGGTCGTGGCCGGGGCTGGCGCGAACCCCGCGAGGGAGGACCTGATCCTTGACCACCAGCCTTGATCGTCGCAGCCCGCCGCCGGCTTCGCTGCTCGACCCGATCGAAACCGCCAGCCGCGACGAGATCGCCGCGCTCCAGTTGAGCCGCCTGTCCTGGTCGCTGCGTCACGCCTACGACAACGTCGCCTCGTTCCGCCAGCGCTGCCAGGCGCGCGGCGTCCATCCCGACGATCTCACCAGCCTCGACGATCTGGTCCGCTTCCCCTTCACCACCAAGGACGATCTGCGCCAGACCTACCCGTTCGGCATGTTCGCGGTGCCGATGGATCAGGTGGTGCGGGTCCATGCCAGTTCCGGCACCACCGGCCGCCCCACCGTGGTCGGTTATACCCAGAACGACATCGACACCTGGGCGACGGTGATGGCCCGCTCGATCCGCGCCGCCGGCGGCCGGCGCGGCGACCGCTGCCACGTTTCCTACGGCTATGGCCTGTTCACCGGCGGCCTCGGCGCCCATTACGGCGCCGAACGGCTGGGCTGCACCGTGATCCCGATGTCGGGCGGCCAGACCGAGAAGCAGATCCGGCTGATGTTCGACTTCCAGCCCGAGATCATCATGGTGACGCCCAGCTATATGCTGGCGATGGCCGACGCGATGGAGCGGATGGGCTACGATCCGCGCACCTGCCCGCTGAAGATCGGCATCTTCGGCGCCGAGCCGTGGACCGGGGCGATGCGGGCCGAGATCGAGGACCGCCTCGGCATCGACGCGATCGACATCTACGGCCTGTCCGAGGTGATCGGCCCCGGCGTCGCCTGCGAGTGCATCGAGACCAAGGACGGCCCGCATGTGTGGGAGGATCATTTCTATCCGGAGGTGATCGACCCGGCCACCGGCGAGCGGGTCCCCGACGGCGAGATCGGCGAACTGGTGTTCACCAGCCTGACCAAGGAGGCGCTGCCGGTGGTGCGCTACCGCACCCGCGACCTGACCCGGCTGCTGCCCGGCACCGCGCGCTCGTTCCGCCGCATCGGCAAGATCACCGGCCGCTCCGACGACATGCTGATCATTCGCGGCGTCAACGTCTTCCCGACCCAGATCGAGGAACTGGTGCTGCGCGACGGGCGGCTGAGCCCGCACTACCAGATCGAGGTCAGCCGCGACAAGCATCTCGATCAGGTTACCGTCAATGTCGAGCTGCGCCCCGACAATGCCGGCGACGGCGGGGTGATCGAGGCTGTTTCGCGCGACCTCCAGCACCATATCAAGAGCCTGGTCGGCATCACCACCCGCATCCGCGTCCTCGCTCCCGAATCGATCGAGCGCTCGATGGGCAAGGCCCGGCGGGTGATCGATCTGCGGCCGAAGGAATAGGGCATGTCCGTGGCGGCGCCGTGGTGGCGCCGCCACGACCCTCGGGGAGAAACGATGACGGACAGCGAGGAGACCGCTCCGCCGGCGCCGTTCGCGCTGGTGCCGGGGCGGGCGGCGGCGGTGGTGATCTGCGATCACGCCTCGGCGGCGATTCCGCCCGATCTCGGCGATCTCGGCCTGCCCGCCGCCGCGCGCGACAGCCACATCGCCTGGGATCCCGGCGCCGCCGCGGTGACGCGGGCCCTGGCCCATCGGCTCGGGGCCTGGGCGGTGCTGAGCGGGGTCAGCCGGCTGGTGATCGACTGCAACCGCCCGCCCGGCGGGGCCGGTTCGGTGCCGGCCGAGTCGGACGGGGTGGCGGTGCCGGGCAACCGGGGCCTGACCGCCGCCGCGATCGAGGCGCGGATCGCGCGCTGGTTCCGCCCCTATCATGATGCGGTCGCCCAGGCCCTGGCCGCCGCCGGCCCGGCGCCGG
>JBDLVO010000273.1:0-4003 GCA_039804805.1 Pseudomonadota bacterium | reverse complement strand
GGGCGCGGAAGCGGCAGGTGCCGGCATTGCCGCCCGGCTCGCGCCGCAGATTCATGTAGGCGCCGAAGCGGACGAATTCGCGCGGCAGGGCGCCGGCGCGGATCGCCGCCCCCAACCCGTTGGCGTCGCGCACCACCAGCCCGCCCAGGATCTCGACCCCATAGGCGTGCAGGCGCGGCGTCAGCGGCGTCACCGGGCCGACCAGGGCCACCCGCGCGCCGTGGGCGAGGCGCAGGACGCGGGGCAGGGTGCGGTTGACCAGCGAGGAGGAGGCGACCACCGTCGCCGCGCAGCCGGGCAGCAGGGTATCCATCGCCACGGTGGGATATTCGCCGGGGCGGGGATCGGTCTCGATCACCTGGGGGTTGCGGATCACCTCGTTGAGGCCGGGGAAAGCGCCGACCACCACCACCCGCCCGGCCTCGCCGCCGAAGGCCTGGGCGCCGTTGCCGGGCTCGCCCTCCAGGTCGAAGCGGTTGTAATGGGCGTTGATTGCCGCCACCCCCAGCGCCATTTCGAGCGGGTCCCACGAACTGGAATAATCGGCCAACTGGCGCAGGCTCATCTTGCGGAAATCGGCGAGGCGGCTGATCAGATCGCGGGCATTGCGCGGCAGATAGGCCAGCCCGGCCCCGGCCGGACCCTCGACCATCAGCCAGCGCGGCCCGATCACCAATTGCCGAACCTGATCGTGGGTGACGCCGAGGGCGAGATCCTGGTACAGCCGTTCCGGCCCCCACCAGCGCCACAGCGAGTCCATCGCCGGCGGAATCAGGCTGCCGGCGGTGCCGGCGAAATCATGCCAGGCCTGTATCCCACCATCGGCGACGGTGGTCAGCACCGGCATGCCCTGGGTCAACCCCTCGCCGACGGCGGCGGCGAGGTCGGTGGCGGCGTGGCGGAACAGCGCGAAGCCGGGGATCACCGCGAGATCGGCATCCTCGCGCATCGCCTTGCGCAGGGCGCGGGCGGCGGCGGCGGCGGGCTCGCCCGGCAGCGGGGTGCCGCTGGCGAGGTCGATCAGCCCGTCCTCGCCCCGGACGCAGCCGGCAACGGTGAAGCCGCGCCCGGCGATCCCGGCGGCAAACGCCGCCAGCATCGCATCGACCGGGCTGTCGGGCTGGTGAATCACCACGCCGGGGCTGATCCAGGGGGCTTTGGTCGGGGCGAACATCGGAACGATTCCTCGGAACCAGAACAGGGTGACGAAAAAAACGACGGCGTGACTTCACGGTTGTTCAGCAAAAGTCATGCCAGCGCCCGGCCGACGATGACCGCGCGATTGCTTCCCCGCTGGTGTCGGAAAGGCAACATCGACTGTCGAGTCCGGGACAGCCACACGTCCCCGCAGCGGAACGTGGCAATTTTATCGGCGGCGGATTTTCGTTATGAGGTCAAGGTATATCACGAAACCGGGCCGCCAGGGCAAGAGGGCGCATGGCAGGGCGCGCGGGCTCCCGCCCGAATCTGGCCGGGGCGATGCCCCGGACCCCCTTTTTATTTGGCAATGAAATGAGGGGTTTGGGCAGCTTTGCGCCCCAAGCGGGTGCGGGCGGCAACCCGCTGGGTCAGGCGTTGAAGTCGGTTTCCTCGACCGGGGCGGCGGCGGTCAGGGGGACGGGGAGGGTGTCCTCGTCCGCGTCGGCGCGGGCGCGGCTTCGTTCGGCGAAGCGGGCCGACAGGATCGACAGTTCGTACAACAGCACCATCGGCACCGCCAGCGAGCACTGGCTGACGATGTCGGGCGGGGTGACGACGGCGGCGAAGACGAAATTGCCGACGATGGCGAAGCGGCGCTTGGCCGCCAGTCCGTCGGCGGTGACGATGCCGACCCGGGCCAGCAGGGTCAGCAGCACCGGCATCTGGAACGCCAGTCCGAAGGCGAACACCAGGGTCATGATCAGCGACAGCGATTCGTTGACCTTGGCCTCAAGCTGGATCGGCAGCGATCCCGGCGGCACCGCCAGCGATTCGAACCCGAGCAGGTAGGTGTAGAGCGCCGGCAGCACGATGAAATAGACCAGCGCGGCGCCCAGCGCGAACAGCACCGGGGTGGCGAACAGGAAGGGCAGGAAGGCCCGCTTCTCGTGTTTGTAGAGGCCGGGGGCGATGAAGGCCCACAATTGCCCGGCCCAGATCGGGAAGCACAGGGCGGCGGCGGAGAACCCGGCCACCTTCATGAAGGTGAAGAACGCCTCGGTCGGCGCGGTGTAGATCAGGCGACGGCTGCCGCCCTTGGCCAGCGCGGCGGTGGCGTAGGGGTCGAGCAGGAACTGGTAGATCGTGCCGGCGAAATAGTAGCAGACCCCGAAGGCGAGGATGAAGGCCAGCGCCGACCAGATCAGCCGGCGGCGCAACTCGACCAGATGATCGAGCAGCGGCATGGTCTTGTCGTCGGGCAGATCGGACACGGGCGTCTGGCTTCGCGGTTCAGGGCGCCGGTGGGCGGGGCGCCGGTTGGTCGGGGGGAATCGGCTCGGGCGCGGCTTCCGCCGGCACCGCCTCCACCGGAGCGGGCGCCGTCACCGCGAGCGCCGCCGGGGCGGCGGCGGGCGGTGGCGCCGGGGTCAGGGTCATCGCCCGGGTCAGTTCGCCGTCGGGATCGATCGCGCGGTCGATTTCCTGGCGCAGCAAGGCGGGGTCGGCGGCGCGGGCGACCTGCTGCTTGAGGTCGGCCAGCTCGGACTCGCGCAGCATCTCGTCGACGCCGCGATGGAATTCGCCGGCGACGTCGCGGGCCTTGCGGGTCCACCGCCCGACCTGACGCAGCACCGTCGGCAGATCCTTGGGTCCGATCACGATCAGGCTGACCGCGGCGATCAGCGCCATCTCGTCCCAGCCGATGTCGAACATCCGGGTTCCTTCCCCGCCGGGCGGCTCAGGGCTTGTGCGGCGGTTCGGCCGGGGCGGCGGCGGTGGCGGCCGGGGTCACCGGCGGCTGCGGCGCCTGGGCCTGCAACGGTTGCGGCTGGGCGACGGGCGCGTCTTCCTCGCCTTCCTTCAGCCCCTGCTTGAACGCCTTGACCCCCTTGGCGACGTCCCCCATCAGCTTCGGGATCTTGTTGGCGCCGAACAGCAGCAGCACGATGATCAGGACGATCAGCCAATGCCCGATGCTCCAGCTTCCCATGACGGCGTTCTCCAGACAGGACAGGGTGAAAAGGGTGTGGCCGCATCCGGCCGGGGCCGGATCATCGCAAAAGAAGACCGCCGCCGCAATCGTCGCGTCCGCGCGGTCTCAGCCGGGCACGGCGGCAAGGGCGAGCAGGCGGGCGGCGGCGGCGATGTCGGCCTCCAGCGCGGCGCGGCGGGCGGTGGCCTCGGCGTCCTCGCCCCATTGCTCGATCTGATAGGTCTCGTCGAGCGCCGACAGGGTCCAGGCGGCGGCGGCGTCGATCCGCTCCTCGGCCAGGGCCAGCGCCAGCAACAGCGAGCCGGTGGCGGCGGTCACCGCCTGGATCGCGGTCAGGCGCCACAGGTCCTGGCGGTCGAGATGGAAGGCCAGCGCCTCGATCGCCGCCGCCGGCTGGCTGACCGCCAGCAGTCCGGCGGTGACGGCCAGCGGCGCTCCCAGCCGGTCGGCCGCCCAATCGAGCAGCGGCTGCCAGTCGCGCTCCTGGCGGGCGCGCAGGTCGGCGGGCTGGTCGGCGCGGTAGCACAGCAGATCGGTGCCGGCATAGGCGATCAGCTGGCCGAGGATCGCCGGCCGTTCCGGGCCGACCCGGTCGAGTGCGGTGCTGGCGAGCTGGGTCAGCGGCATGGTCGGCGGGCGGATCAGCTCGCCCTGGGCCTCCCACTCCGCCGTGACCGCCTCGGCGAGGGCGCGGCCGGGCAGCAGCAGAGGGCGTCCGGCCGGGGTGCGCACCGGGCGGCCGTCGAGCAGGATGGCGAAGCCGTCCGGGGTGATGCCGGCGCTGGCGACGCGATAGAACCGGCGGGGCAGGTTGAGCGACACGGGATAAACCTCTGCGACGACGGGGAACGGGGGCGGCCGGTCCGGCCG
>JBDLVO010000272.1:0-20415 GCA_039804805.1 Pseudomonadota bacterium | reverse complement strand
CAAGGTGCACAACCGCCGTTCCTTCGCCAGCCCGTTGGTGATCGTCTGCGTCCCCTCCGGCTCGACCGCGGTCGAGCGCCGCGCCATCCAGGAATCGGCCGAAAGCGCCGGCGCCCGCCGGGTGTTCCTGATCGAGGAGCCGATGGCCGCCGCGATCGGCGCCGGCCTGCCGGTGACCGAGCCGACCGGCTCGATGGTGGTCGATATCGGCGGTGGCACCACCGAGGTGGCCGTGCTGTCGCTGGGCGGCATCGTCTACCCGCGCTCGGTGCGCGTCGGCGGCGACAAGATGGACGAGGCGATCATCGCCTATATCCGCCGCAATCATAACCTGCTGGTGGGCGAAGGCTCGGCCGAGCGGATCAAGAAGGAAATCGGCTCGGCCTGCTCGCCCGAGGACGGCGAGGGCCGGACGATGGAGATCAAGGGCCGCGACCTGATGAACGGCGTCCCCAAGGAGCTGATCATCAGCGAGCGCCAGATCGCCGAAAGCCTGGCCGAGCCGGTCGGCGCGATCATCGAGGCGGTCAAGGTCGCGCTCGAACACACCGCGCCGGAACTGGCCGCCGACATCGTCGACAAGGGCATCGTCCTGACCGGCGGCGGCGCCCTGCTCGCCAATCTCGATTACGTCCTGCGCCACGCCACCGGCCTGCCGGTGTCGATCGCCGACGACCCGCTGTCCTGCGTGGCGCTCGGCACCGGCCGGGCGCTGGAAGAAATGCCGAAGCTCAAGAACGTGCTGACCAGCATGTATTGATCCGGTCACCCTGGCAACCGCCCCGGCGGATGGTGTAAGGTCGGTCGAGCCGGGGGCATGCTGGCGCGGCCGACTTTTCATGTTGGAGGAGCATGGTGAAGCAGTCGAGTGCGGCAGGTCGTCTCGCCACGGTGAGGCTGCTCGCGCAACGCTTCGCCTTTCTGACCCTGATCGCCGGCGCGTTCGCGCTGATGATGCTGGGCAAGGCCGACATCGTGCTGGTCGAACGGGCGCGGACCCTGGTGGTCGATGCCCTCGCCCCGCTGCTCGAAGCGGCGGCGCGGCCGGCGGCGACGGTGGCCCGGGTCACCTCCGGGGTGCATGAACTGGCCAACCTGCGCGCCGAGAACGCCCGCCTGCGCGAGGAAAACGCCCGGCTGATGCGCTGGCAGACGGTGGCGCGCAAGCTCGAATCCGAGACCGAGGTGCTGCACCAGCAGCTCAACGTCGTCCCCGATCCCGATCCCGCCTTCGTCACCGCCCGGGTGATCGCCGATCCCGGCACCGCCTTCGGCCATTCGATGCTGCTGTCGGCCGGCAGCCGCGACGGCGTCCGCAAGGGGCAGGTGGTGCTGTCGGGCGAGGCGCTGGTCGGCTACATCGCCGAGGTGGGCTTGCGCTCGTCCCGCCTGCTGCTGATCACCGACATCAACGCCCGCGTCCCGGTGGTGGTCGAATCCACCCGCACCCGCGCCGTGCTGGCCGGCGACAATTCGGCCCGGCCCAGGCTCAATTACATCGTCGGCAACCCGGCGATCGCGGTGGGCGACCGGGTGGCGACCTCGGCCTCGGGCGCCGCCTTCCCGCCCGGCCTGCCGGTCGGCGTGGTGGTGTCGGTCGGCGAGGGCGGGGCGCGGATCGAACCCTTCGTCCGCCGCCACCAGCTCGATTTCGTCAGCATCGTCGATTACGGCCTGGGCGGCATCCTGCCGACCGACCGCCCCCCGCCCGAGCGCCGGCGGCGGGGGAGGGAGGAGTGAAGCCCTCGGTCTGGGTGCGGATGGACACCTGGGTGCGCCACCTGATCCCCGCCAGCGCCACCCTGTTCCTGCTGTTGCTGACGGTGGTGCCGCTGCGCGTCCCCGCCTTTTCCGGCATCGCGCCGATGCTGCCGCTGATGGGGGTCTATTACTGGGCGATCTACCGCCCCGATTTGCTGCCGGCCTGGCTGGCCTTCACCATCGGCCTGCTGGCCGACATCATCGCCGGCACGCCGCTCGGGGTCGAGGCGCTGGTGCTGCTGCTGGTCCAGGGCACCGCCGCGCGGCAGCGCCGCTTCTTCCTCGGCAAGTCGTTCGCGGTGACGTGGTGGTCGTTCGGCCTGCTCGCCGCCGGCGCCACCGGGCTCGACTGGCTGCTGGTGTCGCTGCTCGACGGGCGGATGCTCGACCCCTCCCCGGTGCTGGTGGCCTATTTGCTGACGCTCGGCTGCTTCCCGTTGCTGACCTGGGCGATGGCCCGGACCCAGATGGCCTTCCTGCTCGAGGTCTGAGCCCCGCCGATGTATCACGACAATGACCGCGCCAAGCTGTTCTCGCGCCGGGCCATCATGCTGGGCGCCGGCAAGGCGACCCTGATCACCGGTCTGGCGGCGCGGATGTATTACCTCCAGGTGATCGAGGCCGACAAATACGCGATGCAGGCCGAGGACAACCGCATCACCACCCGGCTGCTGGCGCCGCCGCGCGGGCTGATCCTCGATCGCAACGGCATCCCGATGGCGATCAACCAGCAGAATTACCGGGTGATGGTGGTGGCGGAGCAGACCCCGTCGCTCGATTACACCCTCGACGCGCTGAGCCGGATCATCCCGATCGGCGAAACCGAACGCGCCCGCATCCACAAGGAGGCGCGGCGGCGGCGCAGCTTCGTTCCGGTCAGCGTGCGCGAGAACCTGACCTGGGAGGAGGTGGCCCGGGTCGAGGTCAACGCCCCCGATCTGCCCGGCATCGTCATCGATGTCGGCCAGAGCCGCTATTACCCGCTCGAAGGGCTCGGCGCCCATATCGTCGGCTATGTCTCGGCGGTATCGGAGAGCGACCTGACCGACGACGACCCGCTCGAGGAACTGCCCGGCTTCCGCATCGGCAAGGGCGGCGTCGAGAAGATCTACGACATGGCCCTGCGCGGCCGCGCCGGCACCTCGTCGCTCGAGGTCAATTCGGTCGGCCGGGTCCACCGCGAGCTGGAGCGGCACGAGGGCGAGCCCGGCATCGACCTCCACCTCACCCTCGACATCCGCCTCCAGCAATATGCGGCGCAACGGCTCGGCGACGAGAGCGCGGCGGCGGTGGTGATGGACATCCGCACCGGCGAGGTGATCGTGATGGCCTCGACCCCGTCATTCGACCCCAATTCCTTCAATCGCGGCCTGACCAACGAAGAGTGGAAGGAGCTGTCGAGCAATCCGCGCGCGCCGCTGACCAACAAGGCGATCGCCGGCCAGTTCGCCCCCGGCTCGACCTTCAAGCTGGTCACCGCTTTGGCCGCGCTCGAATCGCGCGACATCACCCCCGACATGCGGGTGCTGTGCACCGGCCACATGCAATTGGGCAACATCAAGTTCCATTGCTGGAAAAAGGAAGGGCACGGCTCGCTCGATCTGGTCGGCGCGCTGAAGAATTCCTGCGACGTCTATTTCTACGAGGTGGCGCGCCGGGTCGGCTTCGAGAAGATCGCCGAGATGGCCCGCCGCTTCGGCCTCGGCGCCCCCACCGGGGTCGATCTGCCGTCCGAGCGCGCCGGCAACATCCCCGACCGCGCCTGGAAGCGCAAGATGATGAAACAGCCCTGGCATCCGGGCGAGACCCTGATCAACGCCATCGGCCAGGGCTATGTCACCTCCACCCCGATCCAGCTCGCGGTGATGACGGCGCGGATCGCCAATGGCGGCTTCGCGGTCAAGCCCCACGTCGCCCGCGACCTGATCGAGGACAAGACGGTGCGGCCCCGCGTCACCCCCGACTGGCCCAGCCTCGACGTCTCGGCCCAGTCGCTGGCGCTGGTGCGGCGCGGCATGTTCGCGGTGTCGAACGAACCGGGCGGCACCGCCTACAAGGCCCGCATCACCGAGGAGGGGATGTGGCTGTCGGGCAAGACCGGCTCGGCCCAGGTCCGCCGCATCAGCATGCGCGAGCGCGAAACCGGGGTGAAGAAGAACGAACAATTGCCGTGGAAGGAACGCGACCACGCCTTGTTCGTCGCCTATGCCCCGGAGGACAATCCCCGCTACGCCATCGCGGTGGTGGTCGAACATGGCGGCGGCGGCTCGGCGGTGGCGGCGCCGATCGCCCGCGACATCATGCTGGAGGTCGAGAAGCGCGACCTCGCCCGCGCCGCCGCCGAACCGGCCGGGCCGCCCGATCCCGGCGCCGACGACCTGCGGAGGTTCTGATGCTGTCCCTGCCGCGCCTGCCGCTCCGCCTCAACCGCGCCGACATGTCGGTGCGGGAAAAACTGTGGCAGCTCAACTGGTCGCTGATCGCGCTGCTGACCGCCGTGGCCTGCATCGGCTTCGCCACCCTTTATTCCGCCGCCGGCGGTTCGCTCGAACCCTGGGCGCTGAAGCAGATCGTCCGCTTCCTGGTGGGGATGACGATCATGATCGGGGTGGCGGTGGTCGATCTGCGCTTCTGGGTGCGCTACGCCTACCTGTTCTACGGCATCGCGGTGGTGCTGCTGGCGCTGGTCGAGATCAAGGGCACCATCGGCATGGGGGCGCAGCGCTGGATCGATCTCGGCTTCATCCAGCTCCAGCCGTCCGAGATCATGAAGATCACCCTGATCCTGGCGCTGGCCCGCTATTTCCACGGCGCCACCCTGATCGAGATCGGCCGGCCGCTGTTCCTGCTGCCGCCGCTGGCGATGGTGATGCTGCCGGCGGTGCTGGTGCTGAAGCAGCCCGACCTCGGCACCGCGATGATGCTGGTGATGTCGGCCGGCGCGGTGTTCTTCATGGCCGGGGTGCGGCTGTGGAAATTCGCCCTGGTGGTGGCCTCGGGCCTGGGGGCGGTCCCGCTGGCCTGGGAATTCCTGCGCGAATACCAGAAGAAGCGGGTGCTGATCTTCCTCAACCCCGAGGACGATCCGCTCGGGGCCGGCTACCACATCACCCAGTCGAAGATCGCGCTCGGCTCGGGCGGGTTGTTCGGCAAGGGCTACATGGACGGCACCCAGAGCCGGCTCAACTTCCTGCCCGAGAAACAGACCGATTTCATCTTCACCATGTTCGCCGAGGAATGGGGGATGATCGGCGGGCTGGTGCTGCTGTCGCTCTACGCCTTGCTGGTGGCGTTCGGCTACGCCATCGCGCTCAGGTGCCGCTCGCAGTTCGGGCGGCTGATGGCCCACGGCATCACCACCACCTTCTTCCTCTATTTCTTCATCAACATCGCGATGGTGATGGGGCTGGTGCCGGTGGTCGGCGTGCCGCTGCCGCTGATCTCCTATGGCGGCACCGCGATGCTGTCGCTGCTGTTCGGCTGGGGGCTGGTGATGAGCGCCTACATCCACCGCGACCTGCCGATCTCCCGGCGCGGGCTGCACGACGACTGATCGGCGCGGGCGCCGCCCGCACCCGCCAGGGGCCGCAAGGCCCTTGGAACCCGTCACGTTTTGGCGTGGGCGAGCTGGACTTCGATCACGCCGGGCAGGCCGTCGAGGGTGGTGGCGAGCGGATCGAACGACGGCACCCTGGTATCGCGAATGAAGGCCAGGAAGTGCCACTCCGACCATTCGCGTTCGATCGTCAGCGCCAGCGAATCCGCCACCAGGGTGAAGCCATGGCGTTCGATCGCCGCGATCAGGTCGGCCTCGCCCGGGGCCTGGCCGCGCAGGCAGCGCAGCCGCACCACCAGTTCGTGATGGGCCGGCAGGATCTGTTCGATCTGTTGCAGCCCGAGCATCCCCAGCGTCGACAGCAGCGTCAGCATGAAGGCGGTGGCGTAGAAGCCGATGCCGACCAGCACCCCCACCGCCGAGGCGGTCCAGATCGAGGCGGCGGTGGTCAGGCCGCTGATCGAGAACCCCTCCTTCATGATCACCCCGGCGCAGAGGAAGCCGACGCCGGTGACGATGCCCTGGATGACGCGGGTCGGATCGCCGCCCACCCCGGCCGGCACCGCGCCGCCGTACCACGAGGCGGGATGGCCGATCACCACCGTCAGCGCCGCCGAGGTCATGCAGACGAAGCCATAGGTCCGCATCCCCGCCGCCCGGCCGTTCCAGGTGCGCTCGTAGCCGACCACCACCCCCAGCAGCAGCGCGCCGATCACGTTGAGGCAGACCAGCAGATTGTCCCGCACCACCCGGTCGGACCAGTAACCGGTGGCGAGGTCGGCCAGATCGGGCAGGGTCATCGCGGCGGCTCCCGGGGCGGTGGAGGGGGGCCGCTATTTTACTCGGCGCCGCGCCGGCTGTCGCCCGCCCCGACCCGCCGTCCGGTGAACGGGTTCCATCCCCGCTCGGCCAGCACGGCCCAGGCGGTGGCACCGAGATGGGGCCAGCGATAATAGAAGAAATCGGCCGACACGCTGTCCGGCCCGATCGCCAGCCCGGTCGGCAACCGCGCTTCCGGCGTCGCCCACAGATAGCCGCCCGGACTGACCTGCCCGGCCAGGGTGGCAAGCAGCGCCCGTGCTTGCTCCGGCCGGCCGGCGGCGCGATAGGCCAGCGCCGCCTGGGCGGTCCCCTCGCACCACAGCCCGGCGCGGTCGGCGGCGAAGGAAAAGCCGCCGGGCACGCCATGCGCGCGCTCGGCATAGGCCAGCGCCCGCCGCCACTCCGGCGCCGCCCCGGCCAGCAGGGTCGGCCAGAGCTGGGCATCGAGACCGGAATTGGCCCGGTTGGGACTGACGCCGTCGGGCAGGGTGCCGACCAGGAACCGCCCCTCCTCGGCCAGCCACAATGAATCGAGCATCCGCCGCGCCGCCGCCTCGGCCGCCGGCCATGGCCCCGGCGCGCCCGACCGCGCCAGCCAACCGAACAAGGCGATCAGGTCGGTCTGATGCTCGGCCGATTTCCAGGTCAGGCGGCGCTCGCCCTGCCCTTCCCCATCGATCCCGCCGGTGAAGCCGCCGCTGCCACGCCGGTCGGCGGTCTCCGCCAGCAGCCAGCGGCCAAGCCCGGCGGCGGCGGCGCGCGCCTCGGCCCCCCCCACCGTCAGCAGGGCCAGCCCGGCCCAGGCGACGACACCGCTGCTGGTGCCGACCTGATAGGCATCCTCGACCCAGCGCCCCTGGGCCGCGTCCCACCAGCCGTTGGGCGGCGGCGGGTCGGGCTGCGCCCCGCCGCGATAGGCGTTGCGCAGCCGGCCATGGCCCGCCGCCAGGGTCAGCGCCGCGCCGATCCGCCGTGCCTCGGCCTCGCGACCGCAGGCGACCAGGGCGATCGCCGCCACGGCATTGTCGTAGGTGAAGGCAGCGGTGGCCAGCGCCGGCCGGTCGGCCACCGCGTCGAAGCTCGCCAGCAGCGCCGGGCCATCGCCGGGCACCGCCGTTACCCGGTCGGCCAGCGTCGCGCAGGGCTCGGCCCAGGCCGGCGGAGTCATCAGCAGGAACCCCAGAAAAAGAAAGAGACGCGGGCACCGCCCGCACCCGCCACGGGCCCGCGGCCCTTGGATCCCGTTCCCTGGGCGTTGCCGTGCCCGACCGACAATGGGTTCCAAGGGCCTTCGGCCCTTGGCGGGCGTGGGCGGAGCCCACATCGCGTCAGAGCGGGCGGACCGGATCGGCAACCGACTTGACCAGGGGCTCGTCGTCGTGGTGAGAGGCGGCGGGGTGACGATGCCCCGGGCTCTTGAGGCCCCATTCCCACAACGCGGCGGTCGGCAGCGGCAACACCAGGAACCAATGTTCCAGCACGCCGACCACCAGCAAAGCGGCGAGGAAGGTGTCGGCGGTCTGCTGGTAGGAACCGGGCTCGGCGCTGGCCGCCTCGCCGATCATCCAGGCGGTGGCGACGGTGGCGACGGTGACCGACAGCGGAAACAGCAGGTTCATCGGCCGCCGGGTCAGGAAGCTGCGCAGGAACAACAGGTGATCCGGCAGGAAATCCTCGCTGAGATTGGGCACGCCGAGGAAGACGTTGAGCTTGGCGCTCTGATGCATCCCCCACAGGATCAGGAAGCTCCACAGCGCCAGCGGATTGGCCGCCTCCCAACACACCACCAGCAGCACGGCGGCGGTCACCAGGATCTTGATCTCGTGATAGAGGGTGACCTGGATCCCGTGCAGGAAATGCGGCCAGCCGGAACAGCCCTCGCGGCAGGCATGGCGGCGCGGGCCGGTGACGTAGCCGAGATAGAAGCTGATTTCCTGCCAGCCCCAGGCGAAGAAGCCGAAGGTGAAGGCGGCATAGGCCCCGGCGACGCTGGCGTTGTCGGCGGTCAGGGCGAGGCCGAGCAGCGAGACGGCGAACACCGCCGTCGCCACCACCATCGTGCGGCGGAAGGTGGCGGTGGGCAGACCGTCGAGAAACAGCACCCCCCCGGTGCCGAACCACCACAGGAACAGGGCATAAAGGGCGGGACAGACGTAGTCCAGCATCCGGCTACTCCCGGGAGCGCAGGCGGGCTCGGACGGGATGATGCGGGACGCCGCCCGCCCTGGCGGTCATGACGCCGGTTTTCCGACGGTCAGCAGCCGGGTGAAGGCCTCGAGATTGGTCGGGCCATAGGCCTCAAGCTCGATCCGGGTTCCGGTGGTCAGGTCCTGCAAGGTGACGCGGCCGTCGTCCCAGCGGGTCAGCCGGAATGGCGCGGCGCCCCCCTGGGCCAGACCGCGATGCTCGCGCGCCAACGCCCGGGTGGCGCCACGGACGAAGCCGTAGGTGCCGGGCTCGAGCAGGTCGATGCGAGCGTGGGTGGCCGGGTCCTCGACGGCGATGCTGCCGTCGGGCTGGTCGACGAAGGCGACGTCGCGGCTGACCAGGGCGTTGGCCTGAGGTGCCACACCCAGGCGGTAGCCGGTATAGCGGGCGACCCCGGCGAGGATCACCACCAGAAGAAGCAGGGTGCCGGCCCCGATCAGAACGGGGCGGGGAATGGGCTTGTCGCCGTGCGGGCCGCTCATTTTGTCTCCGACTGTGTCAGGCGTGTCAGGCGTCGGCGGGTTCGCGCGGGGCCGCCATCGCCGCCTCGTGTTCGCGGGCGGCTTCGGCCAGCGCGTCGCCGAGGATGCGGGCGATCGCCACCGCGCCGGGAACCGCGCGCAGCATCGGTTCGACCTTGCTGAAACGCCAGGGGCGGGCATGCGGCCACAACACCAGATAGGCGAGGTTGCGGTTGCCGCCCAGCGTCAGCACGAGGTCGCCGGTGCCGTCGGAATAGGTCTTGAGCGCCACCGACTCGATCATGCCGAACGGCAGATTGACCGACAGCGGCAGCGCCACGCCGTGCGAAATGACGACACGGCGGTTGGTGATCGAATAGGTGGTGGCGCGGGCGCTGGCCCAGCCGATCAGGGACAGGATCGCCCCCGCCGTCAGGCCGGCCGCCAGGGTCAGCACGACCGCGCCGAGGGCGCGGACCGCGCCCCCGCCGTCGGCCACGACGCTGACCGCGGCCCATCCGCCAAACAGGCCGAAATAGACCGCAAGCCAACCGAAGCGAAAAGCCCGGTAGGCCAACGGCCACCAGGCCGGGGAGCCCTGCCAAAGCAGGCGCTCCCCCTGGGGAAGCGGCCCGGGCAAGCCCGGGACCGTATCTACATAATGGTCGTGATCGCTCACAGCCAGGATTCCGTCCGATCCGGAGTCGCCAGCAGGTAGCCACCGCCGAAATAGGCGCTGACCCGATCTTCCTCGCGGAAGGTGATCCGATCGGGGTTGGCGATGGTCGGGGCCGAGGCGAACAGAGCCGCCGGCACCGAACCGGTGCGGACCTTCTTGTCGTCGGTCAGGACCTTGACCAGCGCGTTCGGGATCAGCACGGTGCGGGTGCTGTTGCCGGCGCGGACCGCGATCTCGTAGTAGCGGACCAGCAGGTCGCCACGATCGACCCACAGGTCGGAAACGGTGCCCGCGACCTTGTCGTCGGCGCCGAGGATTTCCCAGCCACGCGGATCGGGATCTTCGGATTCGACCGACAGGTCCTTCGCCACGCGCAGCGGGACGATGCGGACATGGCCTTCGCCGTCGATGTCGGGAGCGTCGATGCGCTCGGCCCACGCCGCCGGGCCGATGCCGGACAGCAGCGGGTTGCCGGTCGGCACCAGCGGGGCGCCGTCGAACTTGTAGGCCGGGGTGGCGCCGGTGACCGGAACCAGTTCCTCCGCCCGCGGCGCGGTGCGGACGCTGCCGTCACGCAGCAGGAAGGTCTTGGGCTCGGGCAGCGGCGGGAAACCGATCACCCGCTCCGGGCTCGGCCCATCCGTCACCAGCGGATAGCCCTCGCGCTTGTCTTCCGAGCGCAGGTAGTAAATCAACAGGGCGAAGAAAGCCCAGAACGCATACAGCGTCACCAGGGCCACGTCCACATGAGGAGTGAGAGCGCCGATGTCCATGGTATGACCTCAATCGCAAAGATTAATGAGGAGGTCCGGCCGAAACCGGACCCTTTGACTAACGCCGGGCGCCAACCGGACCCTGGGCCCGTACCAGGGGAAGGATGGCGACCAACGCGGCGAGCAACAAAACGATCTCAAAACAATAGACCGCCACGTACCCGGTCGCGGGCACCGCGAAGGCCTCTCCAAACGCCCCGGAAATGGCGAGTCCCGACACCACGTCGCGGGCGACGCCACCGAATGCGATGGCGAGGCCGGCGGCGGAGGCCTGAACCGCCCCCCAAACCCCCAGGGCGAGGCCGCTGTCGCCATGCTTGGCCTGTCCCATCGAATCGGACAGGGTCGAGGCGACGAACAGACCGGTACCGAACCCGATCAGCAGCGTGCCCAGGCCGAACAACGGCACCGAATGCAACGGAGCGGACAGGATCAGGCTCGACAGAGCCACCAGACCGGCAAAGATGCCGACGGCGGCAAGACGGTGGGGGTTGACCCCGGTCGCGAGCCGACGCGCGGTCAGCACATAACCGGTCACCCCACCGATAGCAAAAAGGGAAAACATCAGGGTGGTCACCGCCACCGGCAGGTGCAGCACCTGACCGCCGAACGGCTCGAGCAGGACGTCCTGCATCGAAAAGCCGAAGGCACCGATGCCGACCACCGCGAGGCGGCGCAGCGCGCGCGGATCGGCGGCGATGAACTCGCGCCAGGCGTCGCCGAACTTGGGCGGCACGCTCTTGTCGAGGGCGCGCTCGGCGTTGCGCGGCTCCTGCTTCCACAGCGCGATCGAATTGAGCAGCATGGTGACGAAGGCCGCCCCCTGCACCACCTCGATCAGCCGCTTCGGGCTGAACTCGGCCAGCAGCGAGGAGAACACCACCGCGCTGACCACCATGCCGACCACCATCATCGAGCACATCATCGCCACCACCCGGGGGCGCGCCGGCTCGGGCGCCATGTCGGCGGCCAAGGCGAGGCCGACGGTCTGGGCGGTGTGCATGCCGGCGCCGACCAGCAGGAAGGCCAGCGCCGCCCCGATCTGGCCGATCACGTTGGGGCCGGCGCTCGGCTCGGACAGCAGCAGCAGGGCGAACGGCATGATCGACAGGCCGCCGAACTGCAACATCGTCCCCATCCAGATGTAGGGGACGCGGCGCCAGCCCAGCACCGAGCGGTGATGGTCCGACTTGAAGCCGATCACGGTGCGGAACGGGGCGAGAATCAACGGAATCGCCACCATCAGCGCCACCAGCCAGGCCGGGACGCCGAGTTCGACGATCATCACCCGGTTGAGGGTGCCGAGCACCAGCACGCCGGCCATGCCGACGGTGATCTGGAACAGCGACAGACGCAGCAGCCGCTTCAGCGGCAGATCGGGACTGGCGACGTCGGCGAACGGAAGGTACCGCGTGTCGATGTTGACCAACGAGCGGGCGATGCTGCCGGAAAGCCTTTTCATGACCGCCGCAACTCCAGCGCCTGGGACTTGTAGAACCCGGTGAGAATACGCCGGGTTCGTCCCGGACTCCAGCCCGCCAATTCGGGGGTGGCGGCGATGTGGGCGACCAGCGCCTCTTCCGCCACCGGCACGATCGACGGACCCCGGTCGCCGCGCGGGAAGAACTTGCCGGCGTAATGCATCGCCATCAGCAGCGGGGTGCGCGGAGCGAAGGTGAACAGCACGCCCCGGTCGGTGCGGCTGGCCAACTGGGCGATGATCTTGACCGCGTCCGGGGTGTCGTAATGGATCACCGAATCCATCGCCACGGTGTAGTCGAACCGGCCGAGCGAGGAATCGAGCATGTCGCCCGAGCGGAAATCGATCCGGTCGGCCAATTCGGCCGGCACCCGCTCCTTGGCGACGCCGATCAGGGTCGGCGACAGGTCGATCGCCACCACCGCGGCGCCGCGGCGGGCGGCCTCGACCGACAGCAGCCCGGTGCCGCAGCCGGCGTCGAACAGCCGCATCCCGGTCATGTCGGCCGGCAGCCAGTCGAGCAGGGTCGCGCGCATTTCCTCGCGCCCGGCGCGAACGGTTTCACGGATCCGGCTGACCGGACTGTCCGAGGTCAGCTTGGCCCAGGCCTCGGCGGCGGTGCGGTCGAAATAGGTCGCGACCCATCCCTTCCGTTGCTGGTAATTGGCGGTCGGCATCAATTGAATCCCAACAGATCGAAGATTTCGCGGTCCTTCAGCGCATGCGCCGATTCGAGCGGCTCGACCCCGTTCCACAATTGGGTGGCGAGGGCGAGATATTCCGTCTGGGCCTTGGCGACGTCCGGATCGGCGCCATCCAGCTCGAACAGGGTCGATTTCTGCAACCGGCTCTTGCGGATCACGTCGAGTTCCGGCATGTGCGCCAGCCGCTTCATCCCCGCCATCGCGTTGAACTTGTCGATCTGGTCGGTCGCCGCGCTGCGATTGGCGACCATGCCGCCGACCCGCACCGGGTAATCGCGCGCCTTGGCCTGGATCGCGGCGATGATCCGGTTCATCGCGAAGATCGAGTCGAAATCGTTGGCGGCGACGATCACCGCCCGGTCGGCGTAATGCAGCGGCGCGGCGAAGCCGCCGCACACCACGTCGCCCAGCACGTCGAACACCACCACGTCGGTCTCGTCGAGCAGGTGATGTTCCTTCAGCAGCTTGACGGTCTGGCCGACGACATAGCCGCCGCAGCCGGTGCCGGCGGGCGGGCCGCCGGCCTCGACGCACATCACCCCGTTATAGCCCTCGAACACGAAATCCTCGGTCCGCAGTTCCTCGGGGTGGTAATCGACCTCCTCCAGCACGTCGATCACCGTGGTGGTCAGCCGCTTGGTCAGGGTGAAGGTCGAATCGTGCTTGGGGTCGCAGCCGATCAGCAGCGTCCGCTTGCCCAGCTTCGAGAACGCCACCGCCAGATTGGACGAGGTGGTCGATTTGCCGATGCCGCCCTTGCCATAGATGGTGAACACCTTGGCCGAACCGATCTTGACCCGGGGATCGAGGCTCACCTGGCTGCTGCCCTCGTCGTCGGGACAGGCGGCGGGATCGTCACAGCGGTCGGTCATGCCGCCTCTCCGACGTTGACGCCTTCAAGGCGGTCCTCCAGCTCGCGGCCGGCATCCTGCAGAATCTTCAAGGTTTCCTCGTCCGGGGTCCAGTAGTTGCGTTCGTGGGCCTCGATCAGGCGGTTGGCGATCTTGGCCGAGGCGGCCGGGTTGAGCTTGGCCAGCCGTTCCCGCATCTCGGGATCGAGCATGTAGGTCTCGGTCAACTGACGATAGACCCACGGCGCCACCTCGCCGGTGGTGGCCGACCAGCCCAGCGTGTTGGTGACCTGGGCCTCGATCTCGCGCACGCCCTCATAGCCGTGCTCGAGCAGCGCCTCGTACCATTTCGGATTGAGGGTGCGGGTGCGGGTCTCGAGCGAGACCTGCTCGGACAGGGTGCGCACCGTGCCCTCGCCATGGGTCTGGTCGCCGATATAGGTCTGGGCCGAGGCCCCGCCCCGCGCCCGCTTGACCGCGCGGGTGATACCGCCCAGCGAGTCGAAGTAATGGTCGATGGTGGTGACCCCGACCTCGACCGAATCGATGTTCTGGTAGGTGACGTCGACGCTGGCCAGCAACTGGTTGAGCACCGCGTCGTTGCGGGCCGGCTTGCCGGTGATGCCGAAGGCGAAGCCCTTGCGCTTCTGGTAGGCGTCGGCCAGTTCGTCCTCGTCGTCCCAGGCGCCGGCCTCGACCAACTGGTTGACGTTGGCGCCGTAGGCCCCGTCCTCGTTGCCGAACACCCTGAGCGCCGCCTCGGCCAGCTCGCAGCCGGTCGAGTCCATGATCGCCTTGGCGTGCTTGCGGACGAAGTTCATCTCCTCCGGCTCGTCGGCCCCGGCGGCGAGCAGCGCCGCCTCGGCCAGCATCCGGGTCTGCAACGGCAGCAGGTCGCGGAAGATGCCGGACAGGGTCAGCACCACGTCGATGCGCGGCCGGCCCAGGGTTTCGAGCGGGATCAACTGGGCGCCGCAGACGCGGCCGTAGGAATCCTGGCGGGGTTCCGCCCCCATCAGCCACAGCGCCTGGGCGATCGGGCCGCCCTCGCTCTTGAGGTTGTCGGTGCCCCACAGCACCATCGCCACCGTTTCCGGCACGCCATGGCCATCGGCCTGATGGCGGGCGAGGATGCGGGCGGCCTGACGGGCACCGTCCTTGACCGCGAAGGCGCTGGGGATGCGGAACGGATCGAAGCCGTGCAGGTTGCGGCCGGTCGGCAACACGTCGGTGGTGCGCAGCAGGTCACCGCCCGGGGCGGGGTGGATGTAGCGGCCGTCAAGGGCGCGCAGGATCGCCGGGATCTCGGCATCCTCGGCCAGCAGGGCATCGACCCGGGCCCGTTCCTCGGGATCGGTGATGCCGGCCGCCTCGATCATGTCGGCCCGCTCGGCCGCGCTGTCGGGTTCGCCGACGACGTGCAGGCCGTTGGGGATCAGGGTCATCTCCAGTTCGAGCAGCTCGGTGTTGAGCGTCTCGACCCGGCTCTGCCGTTCCGCCTCGGTCCAGGCCGGCTCAAGCTGGGCGAGATCGACCTGGGCCGCCTGGGCCTGGATCAGTTCGGCCAGCGAGGCGCGCTGCTCCGGATCGCTATCCGGCTCAAGCTGGCGCCAGCGGTCGATCGAGGCCTTAAGATCCTGCAAGCCGCGATACAGCCCGGAATGAGTGATCGGCGGGGTCAGGTAGGAAATCAGGGTCGCCCCGGCCCGGCGCTTGGCGATCGCGCCTTCCGACGGGTTGTTCGAGGCATAGAGATAGAAGTTGGGCAGATCGGAGATCATCCGGTCCGGCCAGCATTCGCCCGACAGGCCGGATTGCTTGCCCGGCATGAATTCGAGCGCGCCGTGGGTGCCGAAATGCAGCACGGCATGGGCGCCGAAATCGTCGCGGATCCAGCGGTAGAACGCCGAGAAGGCGTGGGTCGGCGAGAAGCCGCGTTCGAACAGCAGCCGCATCGGGTCGCCCTCGTAGCCGAAGGCGGGCTGGACGCCGACGAAGACGTTGCCGAAGCTCTGGCCCAGCACGAAGATGTTGGCGCCGTCCGATTGCTGCCGGCCGGGGGCCGGGCCCCAGGTCGCCTCCATCTCCTTGAGGTAGCGCTCGCGGCGGACATGGTCCTCGGCCGGGATCTTGGCGGCGACGTTGGCGGTGGTGCCGTGCAGCGCGGCATTGCCCTGGAGCAGGGCCTCGCGCAGCGCGTCGGCGTTCTCGGGCAGATCGACGCTGTAGCCGGCCGCCTTCATCGCCTTCAGGGTGTTGAAGATCGACGGGAACACCGCCAGGAAGGCGGCGGTGCCGACCTTGCCGGCATTGGGCGGGAAGTTGAACAGCACCACCGCCACCTTGCGCCGGGCCCGTTCGGTGCGGCGCAGGGTGACCAGCTTCAGCACGCGGGCGGCCAGGGTGTCGGCCCGCTCCTGTTCGACCACCATCTCGCGCCGCTTCTGCCCCTGGGGCGTGGCGGGACGGCCGCCATAGGTCATCGGCAGGATCGCGCCGTCGAGTTCCGGCAGCGCCACCATCATCGTCGCCTCGACCGGCATCAGGCCGCGATTGTCGGCGCGCCACTGGTCGAGGGTCTGGAACTCGACCGCATGGGCGGCGGCATAGGGCACGTCGAGCCGGGCCAGCACCGATTCGGCCGAGCGGGCGTCGTTATAGGCCGGGCCGCCCACCAGCGAGAAGCCGGTCAGCGACAGCATCAGGTCGATGGTCGGGACGCCGTCCTTGAAGAAGAACGCCTCGATCGCCTCGCGCGGGTCGAGCCCGCTGGCGAAGGCCGGGATCACCCGCAGCCCCTTGGCCTCCAGCGCGGCGATCACCCCGTCGTAATGGGCCGAATTGCCGGCCAGCACGTAGGAGCGCAGCACCAGCACGCCGACGGTGCCGGCGGTGCCGCCGGTCGCCGGCAGGTCTTCGAGCCTGCCGACGATGCGGTTTTTGGCCTGGGGATGGTAGAGGCCGACATCCGGGTATTCGATCGGGTCCTGCACCTTGACCGCATGGGCCAGATCCTTGCGCGGGCCGGAGGCGTAGCGCTCGATCAGCAGGCGGATCATGTTGGCGACGTTGTCGTCGGACCCGGCCAGCCAGTATTGCAGGCAGAGGAAATAGGCGCGGACGTCCTGGGCGGTGCCGGGGATGAAGCGCATCAGCTTGGGCAGCTGACGCAGCATCTTCATCTGGCCCTGGCCGCTGGTGCCGCCCTTCTTGTCATTACCGCCCTTCAGCTTTTTCAGCAGGGCGAGCATCCCCTTGGCTTCACCGTTCATGGTGAACCGGCCAAGCTTGGTCAGCTTCATCACCTCGCTGGCCGACAGGCAGCACAGCATCGCGTCGCAGGCGTCGCGCCGCGCGGTCAGCGCCGGCAACACGGCGCGGATATGCTCGTCGAGGAACAGCATGCAGGCAACGACGATGTCCGCCCGCTCGATGTCACGGACGCAGGCGGCCAGGGCGCCGGCATCGTTGCAATATTCGTCGGCCGAGTGGATGTCGAGTTCGAGGGAGGGCACTTCCTGCCGCAGCACCTCGCGCGCCCGATCCACCGCCGCCGAGAGGTGGCTGTCCATCGTCACGATGACGACGCGGATCGGCGTCGCGTCAGCGCCCGACATTGGCTTTTGCATCATAAAGCGCCTCAACGGTAATTTGGGCCAGACCACGCTCGCGGGCGAACCGTTCGGTGTTGCGGCGGGCCTTGCCGCGCACGAAGAACGGCACCTTGAGCAACTCCTTTTCCGCTTCCGGGGTCCAGGACGGTGTCCCGTTGGCGGGAGCCGCCGGAGCGGCGGCGGGGGCAACGGCGGCGGGAGCGGCGGCCGCGACGGCCTCCTCCCGAGCGGGGGCGGCCGGCGCGGCGGCGACGGCCACCGGTTCGGCGCTGCGCTCGGTCGCGGCCCCGCCGAGATGGGACGGCGCCGCCTCCTCGTGGAATTCGAAATCGTGGCGGAACATCTGCAACAGATGCTCCTCGAGCCCCATCATCAGTGGATGGATCCAGGTGTCGAACAGGACGTTGGCGCCCTCGAACCCCATCTGGGGCGCCGAGCGGGCCGGGAAGTCCTGGACATGGACCGGGGCCGAGATCACCGCGCAGGGCACGCCGAGGCGCTTGGCGACATGGCGTTCCATCTGGGTGCCGAGCACCAGATCGGGGGTGGCCTCGGCCACCTTGGCCTCGACCTCGAGGTAATCGTCGGAGATCAGCGCCTCGACACCGTACAGCTTGGCGGCGTCACGGACGTCGCGGGCACGTTCGCGCGAATAGGAGCCGAGCCCGACCACGGTGAAGCCGAATTCCTTGGTGGCGACCCGGGCGGCGGCGATGGCGTGGGTGGCGTCGCCGAAGATGAACACCCGCTTGCCGGTCAGGTAGTTCGAGTCGACCGAGCGCGAATACCACGGCAGCCGGGTGGCCGGCGCCGCCAGCAGCGGGGCCGGATCGATTCCGGCCAGCGCCGCCACCTCGCGGATGAAATCGAGGGTGGCGCCGACCCCGAGCGGCACGGTGGCGACGAAGGGCTGGCCGAAGCTGCGCTTCAACCATTCCGCCGCCGGCAGCGCCACCTCGGGATAAAGCACGACGTTGAAATCGGCCTCGCCCAGGCGGGCGAGATCGGCCGGGCTGGCGCCGAGCGGGGCGCAGACATGGACGTCGATGCCGAGCCGGTCGAGCAGGCGGGTGACCTCGACGATGTCGTCGCGATGGCGGAAGCCGAGCGAGGTGGCGCCGAGCAGGTTGCAGCACGGCCGCCGCCCCTCGGGCCGGGCCGGACGCGGCGCGCCCGGGGCCGGGACGTGCGGGCCGGCCAGCCCGCGCACCAACTGGTAGAAGGTCTCGCCGGCGCCCCAGTTCTCCTTGCGCAAGAAGGCCGACAGTTCGACCGGGATCACCGGGATCGGCAGCCCCATCGCCCGCGACAGCCCGCCGGTGTCGTCCTGCAGCAGTTCGGCGGTGCAGGAGGAGCCCACCACCAGCGCCTGGGGCTGGAAGCGGGCGATCGCGTCGCGCGCGGCGGTCTTGAACATCTCGCTGGTGCTGCCGGCGAGGTCACGGGCCTGGAAGCTGGTGTAGGTCACCGGCGGCCGCTTGCGGCCGCGCTCGATCATGGTGAACAGCAGATCGGCGTAGGAATCGCCCTGCGGGGCGTGCAGCACGAAATGAACGCCGGTCATCGCGGCGACGACACGCATCGCGCCGATGTGGGACGGCCCCTCGTAGGTCCAGAGGGTCAGTTGCATGGCGCAAGCTCCACCAGCCGTGACCGGCGCAACAACGGCCTGGCGAACAGCTCGGCCAGATCGCCGGCCTGATCATAGCCTTGGATCGGGGTAAAAAGAAGTTCGATCGACCACTTGGTGGCGATCCCCTCGGATTCGAACGGATTGGCCAGCCCGAGGCCGCACACCACCAGATCGGGCCGGTCGGCGCGACAGCGGTCGAGCTGGCGTTCGAGATCCTGGCCCTCGGACAGGCGGGTGCCGTCCGGCAGCAGGGCCAGTTCGGGGGCGAGATGCTGGCGGTGGAGATAGGGGGTGCCGACCTCGACCAGCGTCATCCCCAGTTCGCGGGCCAGGAAACGGGCCAGCGGGATCTCGATCTGGGAATCCGGGAAGAAGAAAATCCGCTTGCCTTCCAGTTCGGGACGGAAGCGGTCGAGCGCCTTGGCCGCGCGCGCCGCCGCCGGAGCGGTGACGGCCTCGAACCGGTCGGCCGGCACCCCGAAGGCGGTGGCGGCGGCCTGGAGCCACAGGGTGGTGCCCTCGGCCCCGAACGGGAACGGCGCGGTCAGCACCGTCGCCCCCTTCTGCTCCAGCGCGCGGGCGGTGGTGGCGAGGAAGGGATGGGCCAGCAGCACCACGCTGTCCGGCCCGACCGGCGGCAGATCGTCGGAGCGGCGCGGCGGGAAGAAGCGCACCTGCTCGATGCCGAGGCCGGCGAACAGCCGTTCGAGCTGGCCCTCGACCACCTCGGCCAGCGAGCCGACCACCAGCAGCGAGCGCCCGGCCCCGGCCGGAGCCGCCGGCAATTGCGGCACCAGCGCGGCGAGACAGGCATCCTCGCCCTGGGTGAAGGTGGTGTCGAGGCCGCTGCCGGAATAGGCGACGATCCGCACCCGCCCGCTTTGGCCCCGCATCAGCCGCTCGGCGGCGAGGTCGAGGTCGAGCTTGATCACCTCGGACGGACAGGAGCCGACCAGGAACAGCATCCGGATGTCGGGGCGGCGTTCGAGCAGCCGGGTGACGATCCGGTCGAGTTCGGCATTGGCGTCGGCGCGGCCGGCCAGATCGCGATCCTCGATGATCGCGGTGGCGAAGCGCGGCTCGGCGAAGATCATCACCCCCGCCGCCGACTGAATCAGGTGGGCGCAGGTGCGCGACCCCACCACCAGGAAAAAGGCGTCCTGGATCTTGCGGTGCAGCCAGACGATCGGCGCGAGGCCACAAAAGACCTCGCGCTGGCCGCGTTCCCGCAGAGGAACGACGTCATCACATCCCATTACGACACCCGCTTGTTCAGGCGGCCCGCGGCCGCTTTCATTGCGTCGACCCGGCGGCCGCTTCCGCCGCCTCCGCCTCGGCCTGCAACCGGGCGGCGCGCAGCTTCAGCAGGAACTGAGCGGCGTTGACGACGTAGGTGGCGTAGGCGGCGAGCGCGACATACATCTGCTGCTCGACCGACAGCGAACCGGTCAGCAGCCCCCACAGATAGATCGTGTGGAGCGCCAGCACCAGGAAGCTGAACACGTCCTCCCAGAAGAACGCCCGGGCGAACAGGTAGCAGCCGAACACCACCTTCTCCCAGATCGCTCCGGTGATCATGATGGTGTAGAGAATCAGGGTCTTGGCCACGATCGAGATGGTGGCGGCGGATTCGCCCGCGCCGGTGGCCAGATAGCGGACCACCAGCACCAGACTGACCAGGAACACCAGGAACTGGATGGGAGCGAGAATGCCCTGAACCAGCGTCCACACCGTCTCGTCGCGGCGGCGCCGCTCCTCGGGTGTGTAAAGCGGCGGGCGTTTGACGACGACAGACGGCGACGGCTGGCGGGCGCTGCTGCGGCCCGCCATGGTCGCCCAAGGGCATTTGTCCATGGAATCGACCAGGTTGGTG
>JBDLVO010000271.1:0-3955 GCA_039804805.1 Pseudomonadota bacterium | reverse complement strand
GAAGGCTGAGATGGGGCGCGGGCTGTCGGCCGGGCTGACGCTGGCCGCCCTGCTGCTGCCCGGCTGCGGCGATCCGCCGCAACCGTTCCGTCATGACGGCAGCCCGGAGGCACCGCGCCCGCAGGCGGCGCGGGCGGTGGTGGTGGTGCCGCCCGATGGCCCCGGCCCCGGCCCGGCACTGGCGGCGGCCGTGGTCCGCGCCCTGCTGGCGGCCGAGATCCCGGCCTCGACCCGCCCCTTGCCGGGCGATGCCGCCTGGATCCTCACCGCCGACAGCGAAAGCCGCGACGATACGGTACGGCTGCACTGGCGCCTGTCACGCGGCGACCGCCCCCCCTTCGAGGTGACCCGTTCGCTGCCGGCCACCGCCTGGGCCGCCGCCACCCCGGCGCTGACCGACGGCCTCGCCGCCGAATTGACCGCCGCCCTGCTGCCGGCGCTCGACGAAACCCCGCCGCCGCCGCCGCCCACGGCCGCCCCGTCCCGTCCCCGCCTGCGCCTGATCCCGCCCGCCGGCCTGCCCGGCGACGGCAATGCCGCGCTGGCGGCGGCGATGCGGCGCCGGCTGGCCGACAGCGGCCTGGACCTGGTCGCGCCCGACGCCCCCGCCGATCTGGTGCTGCGGGTGCAAAGCGTGATCACCCCGCTGCCGGACGGCGACCGCCTCGCTTTGGTGTGGCGGCTGACCGATGCCAGTGACGCCGACCTCGGCCAGGCCAGCCAACAGGGCGCGGTGCCGCATGGCCGGCTCGACCGCCCGTGGGGCAGCCTGGCCGACGACATCGCCGCCGGCGGAGTCGAGGGTGTGCTCGACGTGCTGCGCGGAGCCCGGCGTTAGAATCGAGCAGGTGGAGGGGCGACCGCCCCTCCGCGGGTTCGCCAAGGGGCGCGCCCCTTGGCCCGGCGGTCAGCCGAAGCGAACGTTGACGATCTCGTAGGATTTCGAGCCGCCGGGGGTGGTGACCTCGACGGATTCGCCGACATGCTTGCCGATCAAGGCGCGGGCCAGCGGCGAATGAACCGACATCCGTCCGGATTTGATGTCGGCCTCGTGGGCGCCGACGATGGTGTAGGCCACCTCGTCGTCGGAATCCTCGTCGGCGAGGGTGACGGTGGCGCCGAAGCGGACCTGATCGCCCGACAGGGTCGAGGCATCGATCACCTGGGCGCGGGAGATGATGTCCTCGAGTTCGACCACGCGGCCCTCGATGAAGCTCTGCCGTTCGCGCGCCGCATGATATTCGGCGTTTTCGGACAGGTCGCCATGCTCGCGCGCCTCGGCGATCGCGCGGATCACCGCCGGCCGCTCTATCGATTTGAGCGTTCTCAGCTCATCCTCCAGCTGGGCCAGTCCGGCAGGAGTCATTGGGATCTTTTCCATCAAGAAACCCCGGTCAAACGAAACCACCGGGCGGCACGCCTGTTGGCTGCCGCCCCTCTTGCCGCTCTCTAGAACGAAGGATCAAAATACGACTGCAACGGCGCCACATCAAGGGTGCCGCGGCGCAACGCCTCGATCGCCTCCACCGCGGCGCGCGCCCCGGCCACCGTCGTATAGTGCGGGATGTTGCGGGTCAGCGCGGTATGGCGGATCGAAAAGCTGTCCTTGACCGCCTGACTGCCCTCGGTGGTGTTGACCACCAGATGGATCTGGCCGTTCATCATCGCGTCGACGCAATGCGGCCGGCCTTCCAGCACCTTGTTGAGCACGCCGACCTCGGGGATGCCGTGCTCGCGCAGATAGCGGGCGGTGCCGTCGGTGGCCATCACCTTGAAGCCCATCCCCAGCAGGCGGCGGGCGATGGCGACCATCGCCGGCTTGTCGCCCTCCTTGACCGACAGGAACACCCCGCCTTCGAGCGGCAGGGTGGTGCCGGCGCCGAGCTGGCTCTTGGCGAAGGCGCGGGCGAAATCGGAATCGATCCCCATCACCTCGCCGGTCGATTTCATCTCCGGCCCGAGCAGGATGTCGACTCCGGGGAAGCGGGCGAACGGGAACACCGCTTCCTTGACCGCGACATGCTTCATCTTCGGCCGGGTGGTCAGGCCGAACGCGGCCAGCTTCTCGCCGGCCATCACCCGCGCCGCGATCTTGGCGATCGGCACGCCGGTGGCCTTGGCGACGAAGGGCACGGTGCGGCTGGCGCGCGGATTGACCTCGAGGATGTAGACAATGCCGTCCTTGACCGCGTACTGGACGTTCATCAGCCCGACCACCTGGAGCGCCTTGGCCAGGGCGACGGTCTGGCGCTCCAGTTCGGCGATGATCACCTCGTCGAGCGAATAAGGCGGCAGCGAGCAGGCGGAATCGCCGGAATGGATCCCGGCCTCCTCGATGTGCTGCATGATGCCGGCGACATAGACCTGCTCGCCGTCGCACAGGGCGTCGACGTCGATCTCGATCGCGTCCTTCAGATAGAAGTCGATCAGCACCGGATCGCTGCCCGACACCACCACCGCCTCGCGCATGTAGCGCTCCAGCGCCTCGTGGTCATAGACGATCTGCATCGCCCGGCCGCCCAGCACGAAGCTCGGCCGGATCACCACCGGATAGCCGATCCGCTCGGCCACCGCCTTGGCCTCTTCCAGCGAACGGGCGGTGCCGTTGGCCGGCTGGCGCAGGCCGAGCTGCTGGAGCAGATGCTGGAAGCGCTCGCGGTCCTCGGCGAGGTCGATCGAATCCGGGCTGGTGCCGAGGATCGGAATGCCGGCGTTTTCGAGGGCGTGGGCCAGCTTCAGCGGGGTCTGGCCGCCGAACTGGACGATGCAGCCCAGCACCTTGCCCTTGCGCTGCTCGACCTTGACCAGATCGACCACCGTCTCGGCGGTCAGCGGCTCGAAATAGAGCCGGTCCGAGGTGTCGTAATCGGTCGAGACGGTTTCCGGGTTGCAGTTGACCATGATCGTCTCGCGCCCGGATTCCGCCAGGGCGTAGGCGGCATGAACGCAGCAATAATCGAATTCGATCCCCTGGCCGATCCGGTTGGGGCCGCCGCCGAGGATCACCACCTTGTCGCGCTCGGAGGGATCGGCCTCGCATTCGGGCGGGTTGACCCCGTCGCCCTCGTAGCAGGAATACATGTAGGCGGTGGAGGAGGGGAATTCGGCGGCGCAGGTGTCGATCCGCTTGTAGACCGGCTTGACGTTGAACACCTCGCGGCGGAAGGCGGTCTCGGTCAGGGTCTTGCCCGACAGCGCGGCCAGCCGCTGGTCGGAGAAGCCCATCTTCTTGAGCCGCAGCAGGCCGGGAGCGTCGATCGGCAGCCCCTGGGCGCGGACCTCTTCCTCGGCATCGACGATGCCCTTGATCTGGTTGAGGAACCAGCGGTCGTAGAAACAGATCGCCTGGACCTCGTCGACCGTCAGGCCGAGGCGGAAGGCCTGGGCGATCACCAGGATGCGGTCATGGCGCGGCTGGGCCAGCGCCTTCTTGACCGCGTCCTTCATGTCGCTGGCATTGGTGCCGGGGATCTCGACCTCGTCGAGGCCGTTGAGCCCGGTCTCCATCGAGCGCAGGCCCTTCTGGAGCGATTCCTGGAAGGTGCGGCCGATCGCCATCGCTTCGCCGACCGACTTCATCGAGGTGGTCAGGTTGGGGTCGGCGCCGGGGAACTTCTCGAAGGTGAAGCGCGGAATCTTGGTGACGACGTAATCGATGGTCGGCTCGAACGAGGCCGGAGTCACCCCGGTGATGTCGTTGGCCAGCTCGTCGAGGGTGTAGCCGACCGCCAGCTTGGCCGCGATCTTGGCGATCGGGAAGCCGGTGGCCTTCGAGGCCAGCGCCGAGGAGCGCGACACGCGCGGGTTCATCTCGATCACCGTCATCCGGCCATCCTTGGGATTAACCGCGAACTGGACGTTCGACCCGCCGGTATCGACCCCGATCTCGCGCAGCACCGCGATCGAGGCGTTGCGCATGATCTGGTATTCCTTGTCGGTCAGCGTCTGCGCCGGC
>JBDLVO010000270.1:0-3834 GCA_039804805.1 Pseudomonadota bacterium | reverse complement strand
GGCCGGCGCCGATGCGCGGTTCCTCGCCCTTCAGCAGGCGGGCGATGTTGGCCTGATGGCGATGGAAGCCCATCACGGCGAGGCCGAAGGCCATCAGCGCGGCGGCCGGGCCGGAGAACAGCCAGGCATAGACCGGCGACAGCGCCAGCGCCGCCAGCGCCGCCGCCGAGGAGATCCGGGCCAGCGCGGCCACCGCCAGCCAGGTCAGGCCGCAGGCGATCCCGACCGGCCAGCAGGCGGCGGCGAGGGTGCCGAAGGTGGTGGCGACGCCCTTGCCGCCCTTGAAGCCGAGCCAGACCGGGTAATTGTGGCCGAGCACGGCGGTGAAGCCGGCGGTCAGCATCGCGAGGTTGTCGGCCCCGGTCAGCAGGGCGGCGAGGCCGACCGCGATCGCCCCCTTGCCGCCGTCGAGCAGCAGGGTGGCCAGCGCCAGCCCCTTGTGCCCGGTGCGCAGCACGTTGGTGGCGCCGATATTGCCCGAGCCGATGCTGCGGATGTCGCCCAGCCCGGCGGCGCGGGTCAGCACCAGCCCGAACGGCACGCTGCCGAGCAGATAGCCGCCGATCGCGGCGACGGCGAGGGTGAGGGCGAGGGCGGGGGTCATGCGCGGAACACGGTGCGGCCATCGACCACGGTGCGGGCGACCGCGCCGCGCACCAGACGGTCGTCGAACGGCGAATTCTTCGATTTCGAACGCATCGCCTTGGCATCGACCGTCCAGGGGCGGTCGGGGTCGAACAGCACCAGATCGGCCGAGGCGCCGACCTCGAGCCGGCCGGCGGGCAGGCCGAGGATCGCCGCCGGGGCGCAGGTCAGCCGCCTCAGCGCGTCCAGCAGCGACAGGATGCCGTCATGGACCAGTTCCAGCGTCACCGGCAGCAGGGTTTCCAGCCCGATGCCGCCGAATTCGGCCATCGCGAACGGCACCCGCTTCGAATCCTGGTCCTGCGGCGCGTGGTCGGAGGCGATGGCGTCGATGGTGCCGTCCTTCAGCCCCTCGACCACCGCCAGCCGGTCGCTTTCGCCGCGCAGCGGCGGCGACAGCTTGGCGAAGGTGCGGTATTCGCCCACCGCCTGCTCGTTGAGGGCGAAATAGGGCGGCGCGGTGTCGCAGGTCACCGGCAGGCCGCGCGCCTTGGCGCGGCGGATCAGGGCGATGCCCTCGGCGGTCGAGACGTGGGCGGCGTGATAGCGCCCGCCGGTCAGTTCGACCAGCCGCAGATCGCGTTCGAGCAGGATCGCCTCGGCCACCGCCGGCATGCCGGCCAGCCCCAGCCGGGTGGCGAACTCGCCCTCGTTCATCATGCCGCCCTCGACCAGCGCGGGTTCCTCGGGATGCTGGACGATCAGCAGGCCGAAGGTGGCGGCGTAGGACAGGGCGCGGCGCATCACCTGGGCGTCGCCGATGGCGCGGGTGCCGTCGGTGAAGGCCAGCGCGCCGGCCTCGGCCAGGGTGCCCATCTCGGCCAGTTCCTTGCCGGCCAATTGCTTGGTGGCGGCGGCGTAGGGGAACACCTTGGCCAGCCCGATCTGGCGGGCGCGGCGGGCGACGAATTCCATCGTGGCGACGTCGTCGATCACCGGGTGGGTGTTGGGCAGGCAGACCATCGCGGTGACGCCGCCGGCCACCGCCGCCTCGCCGGCCGAACGCAGGGTTTCCTTGTGTTCCTCGCCGGGCTCGCGCACCTGGACCCGCATGTCGACCAGACCGGGGGCGAGACAGAGGCCGGCGCAATCGACCACCTCGATGCCGCTCGGCACCCCGCCTTGGAACAGGCCGGGGCCGACATCGGCGATGGTTTCGCCGTTGGTCAGCAGGGCGCCCTTGGCGTCGAGACCCCGGGCGGGGTCGAGCAGGCGGGCGTTGACATAGGCGACCAGACCGGTGGAGGCGCGGTTGGGCATCAGGAAGCGGCTCCGTTCTGGAGGGTGAGATGGCGGGTCAGCACGTCGAGGCAGGCCATCCGCACCGCCACCCCCATTTCGACCTGCTCGCGGATCAGCGAGCGCTCGACGTCGTCGGCGACGTCGGAATCGATCTCGACCCCCCGGTTCATCGGCCCGGGATGCATGATCACCGCGTCGGGCTTGGCCAGCGCCAGCTTGTCGCGGTCGAGGCCGAAGAAATGGAAATATTCGCGGATCGAGGGGATGAAGTTGCCGCGCATCCGCTCGTTCTGGATCCGCAGCATCATGATCACGTCGACGCCGTCGAGGCCGCGCCGCATGTCGTGCACCACCTCGACTCCCATCGCCTCGATCGCGCTGGGCAGCAGGGTGCGCGGCCCGATCACCCGCACCTGGGCCCCCATCGCGTTGAGCAGATGGATGTTGGAGCGGGCGACCCGGCTGTGCAGCACGTCGCCGCAGATCGCCACGGTCAGCCCCGACAGCCGGCCCTTGTGGCGGCGGATGGTCAGCGCGTCGAGCAGGGCCTGGGTCGGGTGCTCGTGGCTGCCGTCGCCGCCGTTGATCACCGCGCAATTGACCTTTTCGGACAGCAGCTTGACCGCGCCCGAATCCGGGTGGCGCACCACCAGCACGTCGAGATGCATCGCGTTGAGCGTCATCGCGGTGTCGATCAGGGTCTCGCCCTTCTGCACCGAGGAGCCCGCCGCCTGCATGTTGATGACGTCGGCCCCGAGCCGCTTGCCGGCCAGCTCGAAGCTGGTGCGGGTGCGGGTCGAGTTCTCGAAGAACAGGTTGATCACCGTCCGGCCACGCAGCAGCGTCTTGCGCTTGTCGTCGGAACGGTTCTGCTCGACATAGCCGTCGGCGATGTCGAGCAGGGCGGTGATTTCTCCCGGCGTCAGGCCCTGAATGCCGAGGAGATGGCGCAGATGCAGCGGCGTATCGGTCATGGCGGCGAACTATAGGCCGGGCCGATCTGGGCCGCAAGCGGGCCTCGTCGCGCCCGCGCGCATGGCGGGCTTTCGCCCGCACCCGACCGGGGCGATGCCCCGGACCCCCTTTGTTTTCGAACAGAAAAGGGGGAGGTTGGGAGGCGGCTCGCCGACTCAGTCGGGCCAGCGCCGGTGCAGCCACAGCCACTGCTCCGGCGTGGCGCGGATCCAGTCCTCGAGCAGGGCGTTGATGCGGACCAGCAGGGCGTGGCTGGCCTCGGGGCCGGGCGGGGGCATCTCCAGCGGCGGCAGCACGGTGAGGCGGAAATGGGCGCCGTTCAGGCGTTCGGTCCGCGCCGGCACCAGCGGGCAGCCGAAGCGGGTGGCGAACTGGCCCACCGCCGGGGCGGTCATCGCGTCGCGGCCGAAGAACGGTACCGGGATGCCGTCATTCATCTTCTGATCGACCAGCAGGCCGAGATGGCCGCCGTCCTTCAGCACCTTCAGCGCCTGCCGGGCCCCTTCGGAGCCTTTCTGGATCTGGGCGCCGGAGGCACCCTCGCGGCCGGCGCGGTACAGCCGTTCGATCCACGGATTGTTGGCGGCGCGGTAGATCAGGTGCAGCGGCAGGCCGCGTCGCACCGCCACCGCGCCGTTCAGCTCCCAATTGCCGAGATGGCCGGAGATGAAGATCCCGGCGCGGCCGTCGTCGCGCAGCAGGTCGATCCATTCGCCGCCGACCAGCTCGACCCGCTCGGCGGCGATCTGGCGCAGATGGGGGAACTCGCCGGCGATCCGGCCGAGATTGTCCCACATCCCGGCCAGGATTCGCTCCCGCGCCACCTCGTCCAGCTCGGGCAGGGCGCAAGCGAGGTTGCGCCGGGCGATCCGGCTGATGCCGAGGTGGGGGCCGATGGCGCGGCCGAGCCGGCCGCCCAGCCCCGAAGCGGCGTCGAGCGGCAGCAGGCGGAACAGCCCCCACACCAGCAGG
>JBDLVO010000269.1:0-9347 GCA_039804805.1 Pseudomonadota bacterium | reverse complement strand
GCGGCCTCGACGCTGCTGGCCGAGCTTACGCCGCGCCTGGGGGATCCGCACCGGCGCGACCTGGCCGGGCAGGCCCGGACCGCGCTCGACCGCGTCGCCGCCGCCAGCCTCGCTTTGGGCGGGATCACCGAGCGTCAGCGCGCGCTGACCGAGGAGCGGCTCAACCAGCTCGGCCCGCGCATGGCGGCGGCGATCGAGGAATTCCGCGCCCAGTTGCGGGCGCGTCAGTCGGTGCTGGGGGCCAGCGCCAGTGGCAGGGTTCATGCCAGCCGGTTGTGGGTCGGCGGCCTTGCCCTGGCGGCGCTGCTGGTCGGGGTGGCCGGGGCGTGGCTGGTGGCGCGCTCGATCTCGCGGCCGTTGACGGCGATGACGGCGGCGATGGACCGCCTCGCCGGCGGCGACACCTCGGTCGAGATCCCGGCCGCCGGCCGCCGCGACGAGATCGGCGAGATGGCCCGCGCCGTCGCGGTGTTCAAGGACAATGCCCTGCGCGTCGCCGCCCTGCAGGAAGAGCAGGAGCAAAGCCGGCGCCGGGGCGAGGCCGACCGGCGGCAGGCGATGACCACCCTGGCCGACCGGTTCGAGACGGCGGTGATGGGGCTGGTGCATGGCGTGTCGTCCCAGGCGGCCGAGATGCGCGCCGCCGCCGAGGATCTGTCCGGCTCGGCCGAGCATTCCTCGTCCCAGGCCGCCACCGTCGCCGGGGCGGCGATGCAGGCCAGCGCCAGCGTCGAGACGGTGGCCTCGGCGGCGGAGGAATTGTCGGCCTCGATCCGCGAGATCGGCCGGCAGGTCGGCGAGGCCGCCCGGGTGTCGGACCAGGCCACCGCCACCGCCCGCGAGACCAATGCCAAGGTCGAGGGGCTGGCCGCCGCCGCCGACCGGATCGGCGAGGTGATCGGCCTGATCGGCCAGATCGCCGACCAGACCAACCTGCTGGCCCTGAACGCCACCATCGAGGCGGCGCGGGCCGGCGAGGCCGGCAAGGGCTTCGCGGTGGTGGCGGGCGAGGTCAAGAATCTCGCCACCCAGACCGCGCGGGCCACCGACGAGATTTCCACCCAGATCGTCGCGGTGCAGGAGGAAACCCGCCGCACCGTCGCCGCCATCGCCGCCATCGCCGGGGTGATCGATCAGGTCCGCCGCATCTCCGCCGACATCGCCGCGGCGGTCGAGCAGCAGGACGCCGCCACCCGCGAGATCGCCCGCAACGTCCACGAGGCCGCCAACGGCACCGGGGCGGTCTCCTCCACCATCGAGACCATCAGCCGCTCCGCCGTCGCCACCGGTGCCGCCTCGCGTCAGGTGCTGGGCTCGGCCGCGACCCTGGCCCACTCGGCCGACACCCTGCGGACCGAGGTCGGCCGTTTCCTCGACGGGGTGCGGGCGGGGTGAGCCGCGCGGGGAAGGGCACGCGACGATAAATGCATTCCAGGGGATCGTGCCCGCCATGATAGGATGACGGGGTCAAATTGCGTCCCGAAACGAGGAGGCGACGATGGCCGGAACCGAAATGATGGCGGTCGGCGGTTCGTTGTATCAGGGGGCGCGGGCGATGACGGTCCGGGCCGATCTGTGCCGGGACAGCGTGCCGGCCCGGCTGGCCCGCACCCTGGGCTTTCCCTTCGCCAGCCCCGATCCCGGCCTGCCGATGATCCTTGATGGCGAGACCTGGCGGCGGCAGCCGCGCCGGCTCGGGCGCGAGTTGGCCGAATTCATCCGCTACTGGATGCGCGAGCCGGATTCGCCCGGCGGCCATGGCTGTTTCGACAATCTGGCGGTGGCCGGCTCGGCGGTGTGGCATTTCTACGATTTCACCGCCGGCGACGGCTCGCGTCAGGCCAGCGAGGAATTCGTCCGCCTCGGCGCCGGGATTCCCACCCCGCACAGTCTCGGCCGGATCGATCTCGGCCGGCTGATCCACGGCATCAATGCCCGCTTCGTGCTCAATCCGCTCAACCGCCCCGGCCGTGACGCGATGACCCAGCTCGGCTGGATCGCCGAGCGACGACCGCGCCGGCTGCTGGTCGATCCCGGCGACGGCAACGGCCCGGCCGGCGGCGGTCCCTGGCTGTTCGGCCGTCCCGGCGGCCGCGATCCCGACGATTTCAACCAGATCGACACCCTGGGGGCCACGCTCGATGCCCTGCCGCGCGAGGTCGAGGCGATCTATTGCAATGGCCTGATCCCGCCCGATCCCAGCCAGGGTGCGGCGGTGGCCGCGCTCGACCGCGTCATCCTGGGCCGGCTGGCGGCCCAGGTGTCGCGTCATCGGCTGGTGTGGATCGATCTGGCCGACCTCGACGCCACCCGCCCCGATCTGGCCGATCGGGTGGCGGCGCGGGTGCTGGCGGCGATGGTCGAGAGCGAAACCCCCGGCTGCGCCCCGCCGCCGCTGGAACCGGGCCGCCCGTCCGCCCCGGCGGTGGCCAGCCCGGCCGGCGAGGCGGCGGTGGCGACCCTGCTGCGGCAGGTCCGGCGCTGACGCGGGGCTGCCGCCCCGCACCCCGCTTGGAGGCTGGCGCCTCCAAACCTCCCCTGTTTTCGAAAAGAAGGGGGTCCGGGGCATCGCCCCGGCCGGGCCCGCGGGCGGGAGCCCGCGTAACACATGATAAGCGCGCGAAGCGCGCGGGCGGGAGCCCGCGTAACACATGAGATATAGCGCGCGAAGCGCGCGGGCGGGAGCCCGCGCAGCTTACGGACCGAGGGCGCGGGCGACCGGGGCGAAGGAGCGGCGGTGGTGGGGGGTGACGCCGAGGCGGGCGAGGGCGTCGAGATGCGCGGCGGTGCCGTAGCCGGCATTGCGTTCCCAGCCATAGCCGGGGAAGTCCCGCGCCAGTTCGGCCATCAGCGCGTCGCGGTGGACCTTGGCGACGATCGAGGCGGCGGCGATCGACAGTGACTTTCCGTCGCCGCCGACCACCGGATGGGCCGGGCAGGGCAGGGCAGGGGCGTGCGGCCCGTCGATCAGGGCATGGTCGATCGGCCGGCCCAGCCGTTCGGCCAGGGCGTCGCAGGCGCGGCGCATCGCCAGGAAGGTGGCCTGGAGGATGTTGAGGCGGTCGATCTCCTCGACCTCGGCGCGGCCGAGCGCCACCAGGGCGGTGTCGGCGAGGCCGGCGGCGAGGATCTGGCGCCGCCGCGCGGTCAGGCGTTTGGAATCGTCGAGGCCGGGATAGGCGCAAGCGGAGTCGAGCCAGGCGGCGGCGGCGATCACCGGACCGGCGAGCGGGCCGCGTCCGACCTCGTCGAGGCCGACGACGCAGCCGCCCAGCGCGGTTTCCAGGCTGAAATCCGGCATCCCTACTCTTCGGTCGGGTTGCCGTCGAGATCGCCCGGGCCGGCGGCCAGCACCTCGGACAGCAGCCCGGCGTTCTGGCGGATCGCCCCCTCGATCTCGGCGGCGGCGTCGGCATGGTCGCGCAGCCACGCCTTGGCGTTCTCGCGGCCCTGGCCGATCCGGGTCGAGTTGTAGGAGAACCACGCCCCCGACTTCTCGATTACCCCGGCCTTGATGCCGAAATCGATCAACTCGCCATTCTTCGACACCCCCTCGCCATACATGATGTCGAATTCGACCACCCTGAACGGCGGGGCGAGCTTGTTCTTGACCACCTTGACCCGGGTCTGGTTGCCGACCACCTCGTCGCGGTCCTTGATCGCGCCGATGCGGCGGATGTCGAGCCGGACCGAGGCGTAGAACTTCAGCGCATTGCCGCCGGTGGTGGTTTCCGGGTTGCCGAACATCACCCCGATCTTCATCCGGATCTGGTTGATGAAGATCACGATGGTCTTCGAGCGCGACACCGAGCCGGTCAGCTTGCGCAGCGCCTGGCTCATCAGCCGGGCATGCAGGCCGACATGGGAATCCCCCATCTCGCCTTCGAGTTCGGCGCGCGGCACCAGGGCGGCGACCGAATCGACCACCAGCACGTCGACCGCGCCGGAACGGACCAGGGTGTCGGCGATCTCCAGCGCCTGCTCGCCGGCATCGGGCTGGCTGATCAGCAGATCGTCGAGATTGACGCCGAGGCGGCGGGCGTAGGAGGGGTCGAGCGCGTGTTCGGCGTCGACGAAGGCGCAGGTGCCGCCGCGTTTCTGCGCCTCGGCGATCACATGCAGCGCCAGGGTGGTCTTGCCCGAGCTTTCCGGGCCGTAGATCTCGACGATCCGGCCGCGCGGCAGGCCGCCGATGCCGAGTGCGATGTCGAGGCCGAGCGAGCCGGTCGAGACCACCTCGGTCTCCACCACCTGATCCTTCTGGCCGAGCCGCATGATCGAGCCCTTGCCGAACGCCCGTTCGATCTGGGTGACCGCCGCTTCCAGCGCCTTCTGTCTGTCCATCGTATCCTTGTCCACGAGACGCAACGCAGCCTGCGACATGGCCTCCTCCTCTAACCCGATCCGGGGGCAGGTGCAACCGCTGTTCATCGTACACCATTCGTTCTCGGCTTCAACGGCAAATGTTCTCGTGTTGTCCCAAGGGGGCGGGGTTGACGGCTTCCGGTGTCGCTGCGATCATGACGGGAAGGAATGTTTGGGAAAGAAACTGGTGGCATGGACGGATCGATGGAAAAAGAGGCGATAGCCCAGGATGGGATCGCTCATAACGGGAAAAAAGCCAAGGGGGAGCGGTCGCGCCTGCCGCGCGGCGAACGCGAGCGGCTGATCGTCGCCGAGGCGGCGCGGTTCTTCGCCGAGGTCGGGTTCGAAGGCCAGACCCGGGTGCTGGCGCAGCGGCTCGGCGTCACCCAGCCGCTGCTCTACCGCTATTTCCCCGACAAGGACGCCCTGATCGCCCGGGTCTGCCGCGACATCGCCGCCAGCGAGTGGGACCAGCGCTGGAGTCTGATCCTGCGCGACCGCGCCCGCCCGCTGGAGGCGCGTCTGGTCGAGATCTACCGCCTTTACACCCGCGCCCGCGCCAGCAATGACGGCATCCGCCTGTTCCTGTTCGCCGCCCTGCGCGACGAGCAACTGGCGATCGAGCGTCTGCGCCGGCTGCACGATTTGCTGTTCCTGCCGGTCTGCGCCGAGGCGCGGGCCGAGGCCGGCCGGGCCGAGGGACCGGTCGGCGCCGGCGAGATCGACATCGTCGCCGGTCTGCACGGCGCGGTCACCTGCGCCCTGTTGCATCGAGTGACCCGGCAGGCCACCGACTGGGCCCAGTTCGATCAGACCATCGCCGCGATGGTGCGGATCGGGGTCGAGGCCCTGCGCGGGGCGGCGGCGGCCGGCGGCTGAGGTTTTCCGGCGCGGGCACGCCCGGGAAAAGCGCGGCCATGCGCGTTCGCCGATTGCCTTTGCCGCGCGGCGATGCCATCGTTTGGAACATGGCTAAAGCAAAGACATCCGCCGTGGCGCAGGCCAAGGCCGCCGCCGCCGCCAAGAAGGCGCCCAAGCGCCCCGGCATCAACAAATCGGTCGCCCTGATCCTGCTGGCGGCGCTGGTGCCGTTCTCGCTGCCGACGGTGGTGCTGGTGTTCTTCACCATGCTGCCGACCCTGGTCGCCTGGGTGGCGGAAAAGGGGCCGCACCGCTACGCCTATCTTTGCGTCGGCGGGCTCAATCTTGCCGGGCTGTTCCCCTACCTGTTCGCGCTGTGGTTCGGGGTCCACACCCTCGACGAAGCCTTCCGCATGATCACCGATCCGATGATGCTGATGACCGTCTATGGCTGCGCCTTCATCGGCTGGGGGATCTACACCCTGCTGCCGCCGCTGGTGGCGACCTATCTCGCCAACCACAACCGCCATCGCATCACCAATCTGCGCGCCCTTCAGACCAAGCTGGTCAGCGAATGGGGCGAAGAGGTGTCGCGCAAGGCGGCGTGAGGCCCGGTTTGGCTTGCGCCAAGTGGGCTGCCGCCCACACCCGCTCGGGGGGGATCCCCGAACCCCCCTTGTTTTTGCGGGATTCAGGTTGGATCGGCCCCGGCGCGGCCAATCCTCACGCCGGCAGTTCGGTGGCGAGGAAATCGAGGGCGAGGCGGAGTTCGGCGTCGTCCGGCGATAGCTGGGTGCCGGCGGTGGCGAAGTCCCGCGCGGCGGCGAAATTGCCCAGGGCCAGCGACAGCCGGGTCAGTCCGCCCAAGGACCGCGTCGCGATCTGCACCCAGGCCGGGTCGCCCTCGGCCAGGTTCAGCGCGGTTTCGAATGCGGTGAACGCCTCCTGGACCCGGCCGAGAGTCTCGTAGCGGGCGCCGAGCGCGGTGTGGAACCGGCCGGTGTGGCCGGCCAGCGGCGTCCAGGATTCGAGGAAGGCGGCGGCGGCGGCATCGTTGCCGGGGTTGAGCGCCTCGGCCACCATGTCGGCGAGGTCGCCGGCGATGAAGGGGGGATGGATCTCGATTCCGGCCTCGACCAGCAGGCGGCATTCGTCGGCCACCGGCCCCATCGCCGCGCCGTCGCCCCAGAAGCGGTACAGTTCGAGCAGCTTGTAGCGGCTGTAGAGATCGGTCGGGTCGTCGGACAGCGCCAGGGTCAGCAACCGCTCGTCGCGCCCCCGCTTGTTCTGCCGCGTCATCTGTTCGCGCAGATAGCCGACATGGCGCACCGGGGTCGAGAGGCGGGCGAATTTCAGCCCCTGCGCGGCCAGGACCTCTCGCGCCGATTCGGTCGCGTCCTCGTGGATGCGGTAGCGGTAGACGAGCCCGGGCAGGTTGCGGAACAGCCGCAGCGGGTGGGCGGTGCGGCAGCCGCCGTTGGGCAGCAGGCTGGCCTGCGGCAGGGTGGCCGCCCCCACCGTCTGGTCCTCGACCAGCGCCCGCAGCTCGGCGGCGAAGCCGGGTTCGGGGAATTCGTCGGAATCGAGCACCAGGATCCAGTCGCCGCTGGCGTGGCGCAGGCTTTCGTTGCGGGCGCGGGCGAAATCCTCGGCCCAGGCCTGATGGTGGATTTCCGCCCCCGCCGCCGCCAGAAGCTCGACGGTGCGGTCGACCGAGCCGGTATCGACCACCACCCACTGGTCCCAGACCCCGTCGAGGTGGGCGAGGAACTCGTCGATCAGCGGTTCGGCGTCGCGCACGATCATGCACAGACTGATGCGGGGCTTCATCGGGGATCCTCCGGCGCAGGCGTCGGCCCGGTGCCGTCGCCCGTTCGGTGTATCATCATTCCCGAGCGGCGGCGAGGGCGCGCGGGCGGGATCAGTTGCGCCAGTCGCCGTGCTTGCCGCCGCGATTGCCGGTCAGCGAGCGGCGCTCGTTGCGGCGGAACGGGGCGAGCAGGCGGCCGCTCCAACTGGCCGAGCGCGCGGGCGGCGGCGGCGGCTCGTGCCCGGGGCGGCGGTCGCCGACCTCGATCGGCTCGCTTCCGGTGGTGGGCAGGATCAGGGTGCGGTGATGCAACGCCGCCAGTTCGGGATGGAAGCCGACCGTCAGCAAGGCCGCGTCGGGGAAGCGTTCGACCACCAGCCGCATCAGGGCGATCTCGAGGTCGGGGTCGAGCGCGTCGGTCGCCTCCTGCATCGCGATCCAGCTCGGGCGGTGCAGCAGCAGGCGGGCGATGCCGATCTGCTGCTGTTCGGCCGGGCCGAGGATCTGGTCCCAGTTGTTGCGCTCGGTCAGGCGGTCGCCGAGAGCGCCGAGGCCGACCTCGGCCAGCGCCGCCCGCATCGCCCCCTCGGTGAAGCTGTCCGAGGTGGCGGGATAGGCCAGCACCCCGCGCAGCGAGCCGATCGGCATGTAGGGCCGCTGCGGCAGGAAGAACAGGGTGGCGTTGTGCGGCAGGCTGACCGTGCCGCTGCCCCACGGCCACAGCCCGGCGATCACCTTGAACAGCTTGACCGCGGTGTCGTGCTCGCCGGCGATCAGCACCCGCTCGCCCGGCAGGATCTCGGCCGACAATCCCGGCAGCACCACCGTGCCGTCGGCCTCGGCGATGGTCAGGTCGTGCAGGGCGAGGCTGGCCCGGTCGCGTGATTTCTCCACCACGATGGCGTGGGCGTCGGGGCGGGAGGAATCGGCGCGCAGGGAATCGAGCGCGTCGCGCAGCGACAGCACCCGTTCGGCCGAGGCGCGCCATTCCGCCATCTTCTGCATGTTGTCGACCGGCCAGGACAGCGCCCCGGCCAGTTGCTGGAAGGCCATCGCCGATTGCATGGTCTGGCCGAGGGTGGCGGCGCCCGACATGTAGCGCGGCGCCACCAGCAGGATCGGCAGCGCCGCCGACACCACGGTATAGCCGGTGCTGAACAGCGACAGATAGACCATCCCCCGGGTCTGGCGCTGCCACGCCCCCTCGATGCCGCGGAACAGGTCGGTGAAGCGCCGCCGTTCGCCGCTTTCGCCGTGGACCAGGGCGATCGCCTCGGCGTTCTCGCGGGCATGGACCAGACCGAAACGGAAATTGGCCTCGGCGGTCTGGCGCAGATCGGTGGCGCTGATCAGCGGCTGGCCGATCCACAGCGCCAGGGTCGAGGCCAGCGCGGCATAGGCGAACGCCACCCACACCAGGAAGCCCGGGATCTCGACCAGGGTCTGGCCGAGATGGAACTCGATCCCGCTCGACAGCGCCCACAGGATGTTGATGAAGCTGGTGAGCAGCAGCAGGCAGTAACTGAGCGAGTGGGCAAGGTCGATGGCGTATTCGGTGGTGACGCGGATGTCCTCGGCGATGCGGCTGTCGGGATTGTCGTGGCGGTCCGACGCCCCCGGCACCCGGTTCAGCAGGTAATGGTGCCCCATCGCCATCCAGCGGTTCTGCAACTGCCGGGTCAGCCAGCGCCGCCAGCCGAGCTGCAACTGCCGCTTGACCCACAGGTGACAGGTGTTGATCGCCATGTTGCCGACGAAGATCGCCACGATGGTGATCAGCAGCGGGTAGAAGCGGCGGAACGAATGCTGCTCGATCACGTCGAACAGGCGGGCGTTCCACAGGTTGAGCGAAATCGGAATCGCCACCTGACCGATGGTGAGCAGGACCAGCGCCACCACCAGCAGCCGGTAGCGCCAGCGGTCCTCCGCCGCCCAGAACGGCCCGGCCAGGCGCCAGAACCGTCGCAGGAAAATCCCCAGAGCCCGTAAAGGCGCCGACCCGCTCCCCGGCCGCGCCTTCGTATCCTCGCCGTCGGTCGTCATCGATTTCTCCCCGTCGCCGGGGAGCTCCCCTCATCCCGCCACTTAACCGCGTTTGCGGCGTGACGGAAAGAGCCTTTCGGGCCGGTCGGACCGCTTCGATGTCGTCACCCCGCGCCCCGGCGGCAAGGGGGCGCGGATCGTCATGATTCCGCCCACGACAGCCGGGTCGCGCCGCGCTAGTCTGACCACCGCCCCGCCGCACCCATCAGGGAGTCCGTTCCGTGAAGTTTTTCATCGATACCGCCGACGTTGCCGAAATCCGCGAACT
>JBDLVO010000268.1:0-4708 GCA_039804805.1 Pseudomonadota bacterium | reverse complement strand
GCTGGTGGCGCCGTTCGACGGCATCGTCACCAGCCGCAGCGCCGAAATCGGCGCGTTGGTCACCGCCGGCACCGCCTCGGCGACGCCGCTGTTCACCGTCGCCGATCTCGGCCGGATCCGCGTCTTCGTGCGTGTCCCCCAGGCCTATTCGGCCGAGATGCGCCCCGACCTGACGGTGCGGCTGTCCCTGCCGGAATATCCCGGCCGGACGTTCCCGGCCAAACTGGCCCGCACCGCCAATGCGGTCGATCCCGCTTCGGGGACCCTGCTGGTCGAACTCCTGGCCGACAATCCCGATCGGGTTCTGAAGCCCGGTGCCTATGCCGAAGCCACCTTTCCGGTGTCCGGCGCGGCGAACATCCTGACTCTGCCGCCCAGCGCGTTGATCCTCGGCGAGAACGGACCCCAGGTGGCGCTGCTTGGCCCCGATGGCAAGGCGGTTCTGCGCTCCGTCACCCTCGGCCATGACCGCGGCCGGGAGGTCGAGATCGCCGCCGGGCTGACGCCGGCCGATCCGGTGATCGACAATCCGCCCGAATCGCTGGAAGCCGGCGACCGGCTCCGGGTGGTGCAGGGGGAGGGCGCGCGCCATGCCACGAACTGACGCCGCGCGGGCCCTGGTCGCGGTGCTGCTGCTCGCGGCCTGCGACAGTCTGGCCCCCGATTATGCCCCGCCGACGATGGAAGTCGGCTCCAGCTTCAAGGAGAGCGGTCTGTGGCGGGTCGCCGGCCGCGACGTGCCGCCCGCCGGGAAATGGTGGGCGCTGTTCGGCGATCCCGTTCTCAACGGGCTTGAGGAACGGATCGAGGCCGCCAATCCCGCTCTTGCCGCGGCGGCGGCCCGTTACCGACAGGCCGACGCGATCCTGCGCCACAATCGGGCCGACGAACTGCCGGAGATCGATCTCGGCGGGGGCCTGTCGCGGTCGCGGGTATCGGCGGCCCGGCCGCTGACCAATGGACGCGCCGAAACCTATCACGATGTCACCCTTGGGGCGTCGCTGAGCTACGAGGTCGACCTGTTCGGGCGGGTGGCGAGCGCGGTGGCGGCGGGCGAGGCCAACGCCGTGGCGGCAAAATCCGATCTGGCCGGGGTGCGCCTCGGGTTACAGACCCGGCTGGCCGGTCTTTATTTCGATTTGCGGGGGCTCGATGCCCGGATCGCCCTGTTGGGCGAAACGGTCGAGGCCTACCGCCGCGCCTACGATCTGACCGATACCCGCCATGGCGACGGCATCGCGTCCGGGCTGGACCTTAGCCGGGCGCGAACCCAACTCGCCAGCGCCCGGGCCGAACTGGAGACAGTTGCCGCCCAGCGGGACCGCACGGAACATGCGATCGCGGCGCTGCTGGGCGAGGTCCCGTCCCGCTTCTCCATCGCGGCATCGGCGACGGAGCTGTCTCCGCCGCCGATTCCGGCCGGGGTGCCCTCCGCCCTGTTGGAACGACGCCCCGACATCGCGGCGGCCGAACGGCGAGTGGCCGCGGCGAATGCCGAGATCGGCGTGGCGCGGGCGGCGATGTATCCCCGGGTGACGCTGGGCCTGACCGGCGGGTTCGAGACGATCTACGGCAATCTGCTCGACGCTTCGAACGGGGTCTGGTCGCTCGGCCCTCTCGCCGTCAATTTTCCGTTATTCGACCACGGGGCGCGGCAAGCCAATCTCGACTTGGCCCGCGCGCGCTACGAGGAGATCGTGGCGGCGTATCGTCAGACCGTGCTGACGGCGTTTCGTGAAGTCGAAGACGATCTGGTCACCGCGCGCCATGCTGTCGAGCAGGAGCGTAATCAGCGCGAGGCCGCTGCCGCCGCCCGCGTTGCCCTCGATCTCGCGCTCACCCGCTACCGTGACGGCGCGGCGGATTATCTTCAGGTGGTCACCGCCCAGACCACGGCTCTTGACGCCGAGCGGACCCTGCTTGATCTGCACAGCCAGCAATTGCATGTCGCGACCGACACCGTGCGGGCGTTGGGCGGCCTTTAGGAGGATCGATCGCCCGCCGACTGATCGACGTCATCGGCTGTTCCCGACCGAAACCGTTGGTGGGGAGCAAGGCGCGGGTCCACGGTGGCGATTCGTCGCCCCGTATCGCCCCCTCCCGTCCAGGGCCTTGGGGGGGGGAATGCGGGCATCGGCGATGTCGGTGGACCGATTTCGAAAGACCTCGGTCAGAACGCCCAGTTGGCCTTCAGCAATCCGGTGTGGCTTCCATAGCCGTCGCGCAGATCGCCGTTGTAGTCCAGACTCAGTGAAAGTTCGTCGCTTCGCTGCAAGGTGACTCCCAGGCCGATCTGGGCACCATTGCTGGGGAGGCGGGCGGTGCTCACCGCATACCCGAAGCCGTCCAATGTTGACGTGACGGTAATCGGATCCTTGATATAATCGTGTATCCAGCCAATTTGGGCGTCGGCAGTCAGTGCCCCCCAATTCGTTCCCAACTTCCGGCTCACCTTGCCGCCCAGCACCGACTCGACGCTGTTGAAGCCCTGGGCATCCACCGCTTGGTTCACCGAGCTGCCTGTCTCGGTGTAGCTCTGGTTCTGTACCCGTGATAGCCGCAGGCTGGCCTGCGGCGTAACGATCAGCCCGCTGTCCATCGGCACATCGTAGCCGCCGGCGATCTTGGCCTGCATTTGCACACCCTGATAGTGAGCGCTGGCGGTTTCGCCCAAATAGTCGATGTTGCGTTTCTGGTTGTACTGATTCACGCCGACCGAGGCCACGCCCTGCATCCAGGCGGCTTGACCATCGGGGCGCCAGGATCCGTAAAGATTGAACTGATAGCTGTCCGTGATGGCGGAGTTTCCTGAAGACTCGCCCTTTCCCCAGGCATAGCTGCGCAGCCAGTTGACGGCAAGGCCGGCCACGGCGTTATCGGCGACATCGGTATCGGCGCCCACCAGCAACCCGATGGAATTGGACGAAAAGCCGTCACTCGAAGACGAGCCGTCGAGGCTGGCATGATTCCCCAGAACCTGGCCCCAGACGGTCCCTTTTTGAAACGCACCGCCGGCTGCCATGCCCGTGGCGCCGGAACTCATCGCCAGATCCAGATGGCTGCCGATGGCATTGTTGCTGGGGGTCATCGTCGCCCCGCTTGACAGCATCGACACCGCCAGATCGCTGGCGGTCAATTGCTTCAAGGCGTGGCCTTGCGCGGCGTCGGACAGAGTGCTGAGTCGCGTCAACTGGGAAGACAGGCCACCGGCATCGGCGATCCGGTCAAGCGTCGCTCCCAACGCGGCCGCATTGCCGCCCACGGTCCGTCCCAAGGTCGCCCAGTTGTAAACGGCGCTGATGGTCAGATCGTAACAATAGTTCGAGCCCGAACAGGACGCGTCTTGCGCAATGCTGTAGGTCACGCCGCTGATGGTCACCGTGGTCAACGTCAGCGCCGCACTTGAGGTGATGACGTCGGCATAGGTGCCGACCGCATAGCGGGCGCCGTTGGCCTTGGCCAAGGAATAGGTCAGGCTGGTGGCGGTGGTGGTGCCGGAGAACACCACGGTGCCGTAGCTGCTGGAGGTGGAGAAGTAGGTCGTATAGCTGCTGGGCAATGAACCGTAATAGGTCAGTCCGCTTTGGGCGTTGGTCAACGCGCCGATGGTCCCAAGGTTATAAAGGTCGATAAGGCCGGAGATGGTGCCGAGATTGATCAGATCGGTGATGGTTGCGCCGTTGGCATTATAGACACCGTATCCCTGTGGGCCCGCGATGGCATTTCCAGATGTGGTCGGATCGGTTTCCCCCCCCGCCCCGCCGGTGATGCGGCCGCCCGGGGTGATCGTCAGGGTGTTGATCGTGCCGGTGTTGTTGAGACCGTCGCCGCCGGCGCCACCACTGCTGTAGTCTTCAATAGGTTGTGTTACCGTGCCCGTGGTGTACTTGACGGCGGCGCCACCACTTCCCCCGATGACGGCCCCGCTGACGGTCAGGTCAACGCCGCTCGCGGTATTTTTGAGCGCGTCGCCGCCTCGGGCGGATTGAGGGTGGCTGGATTGGGAGGTGTTCAGAGACCCTATCCCGCCGGTGCCGCCGCTCACCGTCACGCCGGTGCCGACCGTGTATGTTCCCGGGGTGGAAATCGTGGTGCCGACACCGCCCGCGGTATCCGCGGCTCCCGTCGAGCCCGTGACGCCTGATATTTCTTCGGCTCGGGCACTTTTTCCCGCAGCGGCCGCAAGCAAAATCAATCCCAATGCGGAAATTGTCGATGTAAAAAGGCGGTATGGGCGTCTCATCGTAAATAGGTCCCAGGCATAATATTAGTCGTCCTCGGCGCCCCCGTAATAGGTGCCGTGGAGGGGGCGCGGCTGTTGACGCCTGCACTGCCGCCGCTCAACCATAAAGCTAATTTGTGTAAATTGAAATTGAGCCGTAAATGAATGCCAGCGCCGTCTCCAGCATACTGCAACTTATGGGATGACATGACGCGGCTTTCCCTTTCGGTGCTGTTCCTGCCGTATTCCATAACCCGATTTCGTCATGACTCGGTATTCCGTCCCGCACTAAAACCATTCGGCGCGGAACTATTTTTGGAAAAAGTTGCTTTTTTCAGGGGATGCAAGTCCTAATAAGCAACGAAGTTGAGGCAGCGTTTTCGTCCGGCCGTTTCGTCATGCAGACCGACCTTCTTTTGATCGACGATTCCCTGACAGACCTCAGGCTGCTCATGGACATGATGGCTCTGCGTCAGATCCGCCTCT
>JBDLVO010000267.1:0-2553 GCA_039804805.1 Pseudomonadota bacterium | reverse complement strand
CGCCCCAACTGGGTTTGGGCGAGAGCCCAATAGAGTGTCGATTACCGCCCCAGCGGCGCCAGATCGGGCAGCGGCCCGAGCGTGGTGAGCCGCAGCGCCAGCACCGGATCGAGTTCGCTCCATTCCGGCCACAGCCGCCGCAGCGGGACGGCGGCGAGCCCGGCCAGCGCCGGGGCCATCGCGTCGGCCGAGCGATCGTCGCCGAGATGGACCGCGACGGTGCCGAACGGGTCGCGGGTGACGACGCGCAGCCCGGGGATCCGACGCAAGGCGGCCACCAATGCCGCGGTGGCCTCAACCACCTGCTCGGCCGAAACCCCGGCCGGCAGCGCCGAATCCTCGGCCACCACCACCCGATCGGCCGGCGGCGGCCCGTCGCGCTCGAGCAGCAGCTTTTCGGCCACCACCACGATCAGCGCCACCCCGAGCACGCCGCAGACCGCCGCCAGCGCGTCGAGCCGGCGGCAGGCGCCGAACGGGTCGGGGGTCTGCACCAGCACGGCGGCGAAATCCTCGTCGAGCCGGCCGAGCAGGTCCTCGATCAGCAGCGGGTCGGGCGCCAGCGTCTCGACCAGACCGGGCAGCGGCGGAAAGGCGGCGGCGACGGCGCGGGCCAGCGCCGGATCAAGGCTGCCCGACAGCAGCAGCCGGGGCCGCCCCCGCGCCGCCACCGCCTCGCGCGCGGCGGCGACGGTGGCGGCGACCAGAGCGGCGCTCATCGCCGCATCTTGCGGTTCAGTTCAAGCTGTTCCGGGGTGGTCTGGAAGCCGACATAGATCTCGTACTGGTCGATCACCTCGCGGTTCTGTACCGGGATGCGCATCGTCACCCCCTCGTCATCGACCCGCACCGCCTCGACCCCGTCGGGGAAATGGACCGGGGTGGTCAGCACCGCCTTGGCCGATTCGGCGGGATAGAATTTGGGGATCGCGACGAAATAGCTCAGTTCCGAATCGCGCCCGGCGGCGCCGGGGCCGCGCTTGACCTGGAAGCTGACGCCGAGATCGACGATCGCCCCCTTGTCGTCATAATGACATTCGCCCTTGAAGCCGACCACCTCGGCCTCCAGTTCGACGTCGGTCAGGTCGCGGCCGGCGCCCTGGCGGTATTTGGTGACGTGCTGGGTGTCGCCCAGGATGTAGACCGGCGGACAGGGCGGCGGCTCTTTCTTGTTGGTCAGCGACGCGCAGCCGGCCAGCGCCGCCAGCGCCAGCAACGGCACCAGCCGCCACGGCGACGGTAGATGAAAAGGAGCGGCGGGTTCGCGCATGCCGAATCTTCCTTCGACGGACCAGGATCTGTTAAACCTTCGCCCCGACTGTAGTGAACGCACCAGTCCGGCACAAGCCGGCTTGACGCCCGCCGAGGGGAGCCCCAGTGACCAGTCCCGACCACACCACCCAGCCCAAACGCCCGATGACCCTGCTGCTGGCCAGCCCGCGCGGATTCTGCGCCGGGGTCGATCGCGCCATCCACATCGTCGAACGCGCGCTCGAGAAATTCGGCGCCCCGGTCTATGTCCGCCACGAGATCGTCCACAACCGCTTCGTGGTCGAGGAACTGGCCCGCAAGGGCGCGGTGTTCGTCGAGGAACTGGACGAGGTGCCGGACGGCGCGGCGGTGGTGTTCTCGGCCCATGGCGTGCCGAAGACGGTGCCGCTCGAGGCGCGCCGGCGCGGGCTGACCTCGCTCGACGCCACCTGTCCGCTGGTCACCAAGGTCCATCGCGAGGCCGAGCTGCATCACGAACTGGGCCGCCAGATCATCATGATCGGCCATGCCGGCCACCCCGAGGTGATCGGCACCATCGGCCAGGTGCCGGACGGCGCGGTGCTGCTGGTCGGCAATCCCGAGGAGGCCCGCACCGTCGAGCCGATCGATCCCGAGAAGCTGGCCTACATCACCCAGACCACCCTGTCGGTCGACGACGCCGCCGAGGTGATCAAGGTGCTCCAGCAGCGCTTCCCCCGCATCATCTCGCCCAAGCGCGAGGACATCTGCTACGCCACCACCAACCGGCAGGCGGCGGTGCGGACCATCGCGCCGCGCTGCGACGCGCTGATGGTGATCGGTTCGCCCAATTCGTCGAATTCGAGCCGGCTGGTCGAGGTCGCCACCCGGGCCGGCTGCGCCCGCTCGGTGCTGGTGCAGCGCGCCGCCGAGGTCCATTGGGACGAACTGGACGGGATCGAGCGGCTGGGCATCACCGCCGGCGCCTCGGCCCCCGAATTGCTGGTCGAGGAGGTGGTCGCCGCCGCCCGCGAGCGGTTCGACGTCACCATCGAGGAGGTCCGCGTCACCACCGAGATGGTCACCTTCAAGCTGCCCCAGTCGCTGTCGGTCCCGGAATAAGCAGCAAATGGCGGTCTACACCGAGGTCCCCGACGACGAGCTCGACAGCTTCGCCCGCGAGTACGACATTGGCCGGGTGGTGTCCTGCAAGGGCATCGCCGAGGGGGTCGAGAACAGCAATTACCTGCTCCAGACCAACCGGGGCAGCTATATCCTGACCCTCTACGAGAAGCGGGTCGATCCGGCCGAGCTGCCGTTCTT